>JBFEWU010000218.1:0-8026 GCA_041546215.1 Draconibacterium sp.
AATTTTCGACACACAAAAGGAAAATAACCTGATCGTTCATTTGGTGAAGGAACTACCGGCTGACCCCAGTGAGCATTTTACAGCAGTAGTTAGCAGCGAGCGCCGTGCCGATATTGCAAACAATCACACTGCAACCCACCTGTTGCATGCGGCTTTGCGTGATGTTTTAGGTTCGCATGTCGAGCAAAAAGGTTCGTTGGTAAATGCCGACCACCTGCGTTTCGACTTCTCGCATTTTCAGAAATTAAGCGATGAAGAAATTGCTGCTGTTGAGAAAATTGTAAATCAGAAGATTCGCTTAAACTCGAAACAGGAGGAAAATCGTGAAATGCCAATTGAAGAAGCAAAAACATTGGGAGCAATGATGTTATTCGGTGAAAAATATGGTGAATCTGTTCGCGTAATTCGTTTTGGTGAATCGGTTGAATTGTGCGGAGGAACTCATGTGGCTGCCACCGGCCAAATAGGTATGCTGAAAATTATCAGCGAAAGTGCCATTGCAGCCGGAGTGCGACGTATTGAAGCAATAACTGCAGCTCGTGCCGAAAAGTATATTAACGAGCAGTTGGGATTGTTGGAGAATATTCGGGAGACAATAAAAGGTTCGAAGGATATTATGGGAAGTATAAGCACCTTGTTGCAGCAGAATTCCGAATTGTCGAAACAAGTGGAAAATTTCCAAAAGGAGAGCATGAAAATTGTTAAGGCGAATTTAAAAAGTAAAGTTTTGCTCGAGCATGGTGTAAATATTATAGCTCACACAATTGAAGTTGACAATGCGGGACTGGTAAAAGATCTGGCCTTCCAGTTAAAAGGCGAAGTTGACGATTTGTTCCTTGTTATAGGTGCAAATATAAATGGTAAGCCAAATTTAACGGTAATGATTTCGGATAATATAGTGGCCGAAAAAGGATTAAATGCGGGACAAATTGTACGTGAGGCCGGAAAAGAAATAAAAGGTGGCGGCGGTGGCCAGCCATTTTACGCAACTGCAGGTGGTAAAGATGTTGAAGGATTACAGGCTGCCATTGAAAAGGCACTTTCATTTTTGCAATAAGTTGCGGGGCTCTTTAAAACTCCAGAATCAAAAGGAAATACCCGTTCTGCTTTATGTGCAGGGCGGGTTTTTTTATTCCTTCAGCGGATCAACACTTGTTTTAAAACAGGGTGTATTTGCATGCTTCCCAGATTGCAATCCTGCTTATTTCTGCTCTTAAAAAAATAGCACGAAGGAGATTTCTTTTTTTGAATTGTTCTAAATAAGAACTATTTTCAGCCTCTTAAAATCTTCCACTTCCGACTTTGGAGGTCGAAGCAGGAAAAATATAACTAATTTAAATGGAAGAATAAAAGACCTGTTTATTTAGAGGGGCGCTTCTTCTTCCGGTAATATTCTTTAAAGTATGAGAAAATTTTATTCTTTTATAAGCTCTTTGCCTTTTATGGCATTTTTATTTTTGGCACTGGCCTTTGCCATGGCTATTGCAACTTTTGTTGAAAGCAGTTATGGAACATCAACAGCACGTGCATTGATATACAATACACTTTGGTTCGAACTGTTGTGGGCCTTGTTCGCTTTTAATCTTATAAACAATCTGGTGCGTTATCGTTTTTTTACACGCAAACGATTTCCTCTGGGTTTGTTTCACATATCGTTTATCGTCATGATTTTTGGTGCTGCAATTACCCGTTATTTTAGTTACGAAGGGGTGATGCATATTCGCGAAGGCAATAGTGCCAATTATATATTATCTTCTGATGACTATTTTTATGCAGGTTTTGCCGGAAAGGAAAAGTCAAAACCGGTTCGTTTTTCGGAACTCGCACCCAGGCAGTTTTCAACAAAGTTCGATGTAAACGGGAGTGTGGTTAAAGTAAAAGCTGTTGGTTTTATCCAGAACGCTGAACGAAAGGCCTTTGCCTCCGATTCTGGGGAGCCGGTAATCGACTTTGTGTTTTCGGCACCGGGTGGTCAGGGTATGCAATCTCATTCTCTCCGAGCAGGGAATAAAATAGAATATCCTGGTTTTCAGGTTGGCTTTGATGTGAACGAGAATTGTTCAGTAGACTTTTTTATGCAGGGAGGCGAATTATTTATGAGCTCCAATGCACAAATCGAAGAAACTACCATGGCAAGCCAGGAAACAATGACGTTTGCCCCTGGAGATACCATCCCTGTTAAACCCATGTTTTTATATGGCTTAGATGAATTTCGGTTTTTAATCCGCAACTTTATGCCTAGTGCAACATTTACGGCAGTTAAAAGCCAGGCAGAAACGGGTGAAGATGCGGTTCTTGTTCAGATTTCTGATGGAGTACGCTCACAAACGGTACCGGTTTTTGGGCATTCGGGAATGATGCCCGATACCATTCAGATTCCCCTTGGAAATGGCTCTCTAAAGCTGGCTTACGGTGCACAACCCCTTACCGTACCCTTTAGCATTTATTTAAAAGATTTTCAGTTGGAACGATATCCTGGCTCACAATCGCCAGCATCGTTTGCAAGTGAGGTTACCTTAACAGACGAGGGTGAAGGAATTCATGAAGACATTCGTATTTTTATGAATAACACACTCAATCACAGGGGATACAAATTTTTTCAATCATCGTACGACCGGGATGAACAGGGAACAATCCTTTCGGTAAACCATGATTTCTGGGGAACCTGGATATCATACCTGGGCTATGCATTATTGATTTTGGGTTTTATCTCATCGCTGATAAATAAAGATTCCTATTTCCAATTCCTGGCACGAAAATTAAAAGAGAGTTCAATAAAAACGCTTGCCTTGATTTTATTCGTTGGCGGACTATCTTTATCAAGTTCTGCACAAAGCAGTTTAGGGGCCGGAATTCCGGATATTGAAAACGGAGTAGTGAAAGAGTTCAGCGAGCTTTGGGTACAGGGCGTTGACGGGCGAATTGAGCCGGTTTCAACCTTGAGCAGCGAAATTATCCGTAAAGTTAGCCGCAAATCATCGCTTTACGGGAAGTCGTCGGATGAGGTAATATTAAGCATGATGGCTTATCCCGAAATTTGGCGGTCGATGCCCATTGTTAAAGTTTCCAATAAAACATTGGCAGCTACTTTAGGAGCACAAAATAAATACTTAACCGTTGAGTCGCTTTTCGATGAACAGGGCAATTATAAAATATCGGAGGCAGTTCGGGCAGCTTATGCAAAACCGCCGGCTTTCCGTAATCGGGTTGAAAAAGAATACATTTATGTAGACGAGCGTGTAAACATTTGTTTTATGGTTTTTCAGGGCGCGCTGCTCAATATATATCCAAGGGCTGAAAAAGAAGACAGTTGGTATACACCTGGTGCGCTGGCGGTTGAATACTCAGGTGGTGACTCGATCTTTATTAAAAGCGGATTTCAACTGTTATTGCAGTCCATTACCGAAAATAATTCTTCCGATGCGATACAGGTATTAAGGGCAGTCGAAAATTTTCAGCTAAAATTTGGTGCAGCACTGTTGCCTTCCGACACAAAAAAGAATGCCGAAATAGTATTCAATAAGGTGAATCCTTTTAAGCGCATTTTTCCGTTTTATTTGTTGTTCGGATTCTTGTTGCTTTTTGTGCTTTTTGTAAATATTTTCCGCCAAAAACCACTACCCCGGATTCTTCGTATTAGTTTCTTTGGATGTATTATTTTACTGTTTTTGGTGCATACGGCCGGATTGGTTTTGCGTTGGTATATATCGGGACATGCACCCTGGAGCAATGGTTACGAGTCGGTGGTGTACGTGGCATGGGCAGCTATGCTGGCTGGACTGATTTTTGGACGAAAATACCCCATGGTTGTTGGAACTGCTGCGTTTCTTTCGGGAATTGCATTATTTGTGGCGCATTTAAGCTGGATGAATCCTGAAGTGACCAACCTGGTTCCTGTATTGAAGTCATATTGGTTAACCATTCATGTGGCCATAATAACAGCCAGTTACGGATTTATTGGACTGAGCATGTTCCTCGGTATTTTAGTTATGATTTTAATGGTAATGCGAAACAAAATTAATAATCAAAAAGTTACCGGTTTTATCGAACAGCTAACCACCATTAACGAGATGTCGGCAACAGTGGGTTTGTATTTCTTAACCATTGGAACTTTTCTTGGAGGTATCTGGGCTAACGAAAGTTGGGGGCGTTACTGGGGCTGGGATCCCAAGGAAACCTGGTCGCTGATAACTGTAATGATATATTCCTTTGTGGTGCATATGCGCCTTATTCCATCCTTGAAGGGTGTTTACAATTACAATGTTGCCACGATTATTAGTTTTGCCTCGGTTTTAATGACTTATTTCGGTGTGAATTATTACCTCTCCGGATTGCATTCGTATGGGAAAGGAGTAGCTGATGGAATTAATCCGGCTGTGCCTGTTTCCATGGCTGTTCTTGCCGGATTGATGGTTTGGGCCTATGTTAAGGACTCGAAATACGAAAAAGAAAATTCGAATTGAAGTTGCCGTACCAATAAAGAACAACAACACGTTCTTTTTAACAAAAGGAATGGAAGACTGAAAACTCCTTGAATTGCCAACATGTTTGCTGTTCGTTATACAAATGGCTAATTTGTGGAAGACCTTGGATTTTATCTCGTTTTATTACTCCATCCATCGGCGAATGTTGCGAGGCGGTTTTTGCCTGTTCAATCAGGTGAAAAATCCAAATCTTCTTTACATAATAATTAATTTTTGGAATATATTGCTCAAAAAGTCGATTGTGATCATTGTAAGTTATTGTTATCCAGTAAATTATTTTTATTTAGAACAGTTATGTATAGCAGATTGTGGAAAATCCTCTTCTTGATTTATAAATCAGCATTGTGCAAAACATGTATATTTCGTCGTTTTTTTAAAATTTAAGTATGACACAGACAGTTACACGCACATTCGATATCCTTGAACGCGCTCTGACCGAATTTCCCAGAGAAGATGCCATTGGTGGTAAAAAGGATGGGAAATGGTATACCTATTCAACTGAAGAATATAATAAAAAATCGCATCAATTTGCGATGGGATTATTAGCTCTCGGATTAAAAAAAGGAGATAAAATTGCAACCGTAACTACAAACCGCCCCGAGTGGAACATTGCCGATATGGGAATGGCAATGACAGGGATTGTGCACGTGCCCATTTACCCGACATTGGGTGAGGATGAGTATAAGTATATTTTGAAGCACGCCGAAGTTAAATTATTAATAGTAGGCGACAGCAAGTTGTACGGGAACTTGAATCCTTTGGTGAATATGCTGGGTGGTTTGGAGTGTGTATGTACTTTTGAAGAGGTAGAGGGTGCTAAAAACTACCGGGAAATTCTGGATCTTGGCGAGGAAAAAAAGGCGGATTATGAAGCAGAACTTGAAGCTTTGAAACGTTCAATTTCTCCTGATGATCTGGCCACCTTAATTTATACGTCGGGAACAACCGGAGTGCCGAAAGGAGTAATGCTTACGCAAAATAATCTTGTGTCGAATTTTATTTCTCATGCTAAAATGCACAACCTGGGCAAAGAGCACCGGGTAATTAGCTTCCTTCCGCTTTGCCACGTATACGAGCGCAGTGTGAACTATCACTTTCAGTATAAAGGAATGGGAGTTTATTATGTGGGAAACCTTTCACAAATTGTATCCGCAATCAAAGAGATTAAGCCACACATGTTTAACTCGGTTCCACGTTTGCTCGAAAAAGTTTACGATGGGTTTGTTGCAAAAGGGAAAGAACTAAGTGGGATAAAAAAAGCATTGTATTTTTGGGCCTTAAGACTGACGCAGCATTTTGAGTACTATAAAAAGTATAATCCTGTTTTGAAACTTAAAATTGCCATTGCCGACAAGCTTATTTACTCGAAATGGAGAGAAGCTTTGGGTGGAAATATTGTGTATGTGGTTTCGGGTGGGGCTGCTTTGCAACCCAAAATTGCCCGTACATTGGGAATGGCAAAAATGTTTAACCTGGAAGGTTATGGGCTCACCGAGACGTCGCCTGTAATTGCTGTTAACAATCCTGTTTTGGGTGAAATGAAAATTGGCACTGTGGGCCCCGTTCTAGAAGGGTACGAAGTAAAAATTGCCAATGACGGTGAGATTCTTTGTAAAGGGCCAGGTGTAATGAAAGGGTATTATAAAGCTCCTGAATTAACTGCTGAAGTTATTGATGAAAACGGTTGGTTCCATACCGGCGATATAGGCATTTTTGAGGATGGTAAATACTTAAAGATTACTGACAGGAAAAAAGAAATTTTCAAGCTTTCAGGGGGAAAATATATAGCACCTCAGATGATTGAAAATAAACTTAAATCTTCGAATCTAATCGAGCAGGTGATGGTAATTGGTGCCAACGAAAAGTTTGCCAGTGCACTTATCTCGCCAAACTTTGCTTTGTTGCACAACTGGTGTCATGAAAATAAGATTCACTTCGAAGACAACAAGGACCTGGTTACGAAACCGGATGTGATCAGTAAAATCCAAAAGGAAGTGGCATTAATTAATAAAACCCTGGGATCGCACGAGCAAATAAGCCGGATTCGGTTGGTTAGCGAAGAATGGACTCCAACTACCGGAGAGTTATCGCCAACATTGAAATTAAGAAGAAATATGGTTACGGTAAAATACCAACATTTAATTGATGATATTTATTCGGTTGGACCCAAAAAAGAGATCGCTTATTAAAATATTGCCCTGTCCCAGGGAATAGCAGCAAGAATAATCAGCAAGGTTAAGCTGTAAAAGATAGCTGCCGATCGGTGTCTTTTCCAGGGAGCAATATCTTTTTTTGATTTGGCCCGTCCGATGTGCATCAGGACCAAAGCAATAACCATCATCAGAATATGCTCAACAGCGTAAAATCGTAACATGGGATTTTGCATGGCAGCACCAAAATCGTTAAAGGCAGCTTTGGTAATTGGGCTTTCAAAGGCATACAATACAACTCCGACAACAAATTGTAAGTCCATAAAAATGACCAAAAGTAAGCCCGATAAACTGTGACTTCTTTTCCAGTCACGTTTCCCGAACCAACCCGAAAATGAAAGTAGTATTGAAACCATTAAAGCCAGTAAAACCAGCCACCGTAATCCATTGTGCGAATGTAAAAGTTGTGTGTACATAATTATGTTTTATTTGAAGATAACGTTTTAACGACGATTTGGTTGAGATTACTTTTCTCCGGATAGTGAAAATACCTCAGGATTTTCCCAGACCGTTTTAACTATTTCTGGTTCTAATACGCCATTAATCATTGCTTTTGCAACCGTTAAGGAGTGAATTGGCTTGAATTTTCTCAGAACAAATTTGGTAAGGAATTTTGTAACAGGAACTGAAATCATTTCACTTATACGTTTATCGTTTCTATGGCCTATCAGAGAAGAAGGCCGCAATATTACCAGGTTTTGAAATCCAATGGATGAGACCGCTTCGTCCAGTTCTCCCTTCATCCTTGGATAAAAAAGTATCGATTTTGAATTAGCTCCAAGCGATGAAACCAGGACATAATTTTCTATCCCATTGGTTTTGGCAGCTTTTGCAAAATTCAGGTTATAGGTATAATCAATCTCAAACTGTCTTTTTTTGCTCCCGGCTTGTTTTAAGGTGGTACCCAAAGCCGAAAACAAAATGTCGCCGCTTACCTGTTTTTCCCAGGTTTCGCATTTCCCGAAGTCCACGATTTGCTGCTCCAGTTTAGTATGCCTTATACCTGAATCACGCCGCACAAAAATTCTGATCTTCTCAAATCTATCATTTTTCAACAGCAAACTAACCAGTTGTTGCCCAACCAGGCCTGTTGCTCCAATTACATTAGCTGTTAATTTCATATTTCTTAACTTGATTTTGTCTTTGAAGATAATTCAGAAAAACAGAATATGCCTGGAAACGGCAAAATAATTTTAATCAAAAGAATTCCTTGTGGCTTTGCCACGAGGTACAATATATTCTTCCCTAAATTTTAGGGGAGATGTCATTCAGCATTTGCTGGATGACAGTGGGGTGAAATAATGAAAATTCGATTTTCAGCTTTTGGGCTGA
>JBFEWU010000197.1:0-8742 GCA_041546215.1 Draconibacterium sp.
CCGTTACGAAGGAACCACCGACATTCCTGAACATGCCCATCTTGCCAATGACACCACTTTAAACTGGGATGTTCGGGCACGCGGTTTGGGCGGCACCCTCAAAAGGCCTTTGACAACCTGTGCCGAGGAGAATCTTCTTTGTTACCAGATCGACAAGTACCATGCCGAGGATATTCTGATTCATGAATTTGCTCACACTATTCACGGGGTTGGGATTATCCCACTGGATGGCAAGTTTAATGACTTGCTTCAGGAAAAACTGGATGCGGCAATGGCCGCCGGTTTATATAAAAACACCTATGCAGCCACCAATATTTGGGAGTACTGGGCTGAGGGTGTTCAAAATTGGTTTAACGTGAATGCCGAGGTGGAAAAGGCTGATGGAAAACACAACTGGGTAAATACCCGCGATGACATGAAAAAGTACGATCCCGGTTTGTACGGGATTGTTAGCCGTTATTTTCCCGAGTTTGAGAGCAGTCCGTCATGCCACAGTACGGCCAATTTATTTCAGGAATAAGATATTGCCCGATGTTATTGGAACAAACAGCAGATGGAAAAAGAAAGTTTGTTTCTTTAGATGGTCATGAATGAGATTTAATTGACGATCCATAATTATAACCGATGGCCTTGAGTTTTCAAAAAATAGGCCAATTTTTAAACGAATTAAAATGCATAGACTGATAGTTGGAGTAGTACTGTATTTCTTCGTATTGAGTATAACTTCAGTATATGCTCAAAGCGGAGACCAGATTCTTGACGGAATTGGTGAAACTGCATTAATTGCCCGCTATACATTTGAAGAAAATGTAAAAGATTGGTCGCGCAATAATTTGCATGGAACCATTGAGGGTGACTTCAAATTTATAGAAGACGAACAGTTTGGCAAGGTACTTTCATTGTCGGGCAATGAAGAGACCTTTATCTCAATCCCTGGAAAATCGGTAATGGGAGAAGAGTCATTGAGTATTTGTGGATGGATTTACCTGCGATCTCCAAAAAGGGATCAGGTATTTTTAGATTTTGGGAAAAGCAGTCAATCTCATTTCACGGTTGCCTCTGCAGGAACAAAAGAAAATGAAGCATTTAAGGCACAAATCATAACGGAAGAAAGTAACTACCAGACAAGTCTTCCAGTTTTAACTCCTGATAAGTGGAATCATCTTGCTATTGTTATCAATATTCCGGCAAAAACCTTGTGTGCCCATGTTAATGGTAAGCTTGTAAGTGAAACCGGGAATGTGGAAATGGAGCTAAAGCAGCTATTCGACAATAACTCACAGAAAAACAACAGGCTATATATCGGGAAATCATTGTCGGATGATAATCAGAATTTACATGCCGGATTGCATGATTTCCGGATTTACAGAATTCCTTTGAGCGAAAACCAAATTACTCTTATTCACAACAATGCTTTAAACATAGAAGAAACAGTTGTCGGAACACGAAAAGAACGAGACCGTGGTCTACCAAAGTTTTCGGAAACAAGGCCTCAGTTGTATAACACATTTTTATCAGGGGTACCGGATATTCAGGTGGAAACTGTGGTGGGAGTTCTGCCCCGGCTGCCCCGTCACCAGCACGGTATCTACAACAAAAATATTGAAGGACCTGACGTAAGAGTGATTTGGCCGGCACCAGAAGATAACAGGGAGGTACTCAGCCCTGGCCGGTATACAGTTATTGGTCATGTTCCAGGAACAGACATTCAACCCAAAGCCATTGTCACCGTAAGCAGGGCAAATGAGCCTGTGGCACCGAAACGCACCCTGGAAGTCTTTGGGCTTGGCCAGGTTACTCTGGATGATGACATTCATAATCACAAGACAAAGTTCATGGAAAACCGCGATAAGTTTTTAAGCGGTCTGTCCAAGACAAATCCCGACGATTTCCTCTATATGTTTCGGAATGCCTTTGGTCAAAAACAGCCAGAAGGAGCAAAATCCCTGGGGGGATGGGATCGTCAGGAAACGAAACTGCGCGGTCATGCAAGCGGGCATTATCTGAGTGGCATCGCTCAGGCCTATGCAAGCACAGCTTACGATGCTGCACTCCAGGCTGATTTTGCCGGCAAAATGGAGTATATGGCGAATACCTTGTATGAATTATCACAATTATCGGGACAGCCGAAAACAGCAGGAGGAGAAAGTGTGGCAAACCCGCTGGCGGTACCTCCGGGGCCGGGTAATTCAGATTTTAATTCGGATTTGAGTGAAGAGGGCATTCGGACGGATTACTGGAATTGGGGCAAAGGTTTTATAAGCGCTTATCCACCCGACCAGTTTATAATGCTCGAGAACGGGGCTAAATACGGTACAGATAGAAGTAAAATCTGGGCACCCTACTATACCTTGCATAAAATTCTTGCCGGGTTGATGGATGTTTATGATGTTAGCGGCAATGAAAAGGCACTGGAAATAGCCACAGGCATGGGCGACTGGGTGCATGCCCGTTTGAGCCAGCTGTCAACCAAAACTCTCATTAGCATGTGGAACAGGTACATTGCCGGTGAGTTTGGAGGAATGAATGAAGTAATGGCCAGACTTTACCGCTTAACCGGCGAACCCCGTTACATGGAAACCGCCCGGTTGTTTGATAATATCAGAGTGTTTTATGGCGATGCCGAACATTCGCATGGGCTGGCAAAAAATGTAGATATGTTTCGCGGATTGCATGCCAACCAGCATATACCACAAATAATGGGAGCACTTGAAGTTTATCGTGATTCTGAAGCTCCCAGGTATTATCATATAGCTGATAATTTCTGGAATATGACCATCAATGATTATATGTACAGCATTGGTGGTGTGGCAGGAGCCAGTAATCCTGCCAATGCAGAATGTTTCACCAGTCAGCCTGCAACACTTTATGAAAATGGTTTTTCAGCCGGCGGACAGAATGAAACCTGCGCTACCTACAACCTCCTCAAATTAACACGAAATCTCTTTCTCTTCGACCATCGGGCCGAATTAATGGATTATTACGAACGTGGTCTCTACAATCATATTCTGGCTTCTGTTGCCAAAGATTCTCCGGCAAATACTTATCATGTACCCTTAAGGCCAGGTTCAGTAAAACATTTTAGTAATTCCGACATGCATGGTTTTACCTGTTGTAACGGTACGGCTCTTGAAAGCAGTACAAAACTTCAGAACTCCATATATTTTAAAAGTGCCGACAACAAATCTTTGTATGTAAACCTCTATGTGCCATCAACATTAACCTGGACAGAAAAGAATATAACCGTAATCCAGAAAACAGCTTTCCCCAGTGAAGATTACACCCTGCTAACTATTAAAGGAAATGCTGAGTTTGCTCTGAAAGTACGTGTCCCACATTGGGCAACTAAAGGTTTCACAGTAAAGATTAACGGGAAGGAGGAAAACCTTACTGCCGAACCTGGATCTTACCTTACTCTAAATCGTAAATGGAAAGACGGGGATTCGATCGAGTTACGCATGCCGTTTTCATTCTATTTAGAACCGGTGATGGACCAGCAAAATATTGCCAGTTTGTTTTATGGACCCATTTTACTTGCAGCCCAGGAGGATGAGCCACGCAAAGATTGGCGTAAGGTAACTTTATGCGCCAACGATATCAGCAAATCAATATCAGGTGATCCGTTGAATCTACTGTTCAATGTTGATGGGATTGTTTTTAAACCCTTTTATGAAACTTTTGGACCTTATTCGGTATATCTGGATGTTACCTTGGAATAGTACAGGATATCTTAGGGAAAGTAATTCAGAGAATAGGAGAGCAAGGCGAAACCAACACAAGCTGCCTTTAGTCATGGCACCTTAAGTATGTTTGGTGGGATGACAAGATTTATTACCATGAATCCCAAGGGGGAGAGATGCTCAAAGACAATAGCCTTCACTCACTTTGTTCGCTAGTCTTTTTTGTTCCCAATTTCGCTGAAAGCATGCATTCGCTTCATTGGAAACAAAAAAGCCTTTTGCAACAGCAAAAGGCTTTTGTCTTTGTCGGGATGACAAGATTTGAACTTGCGACCCCTCGCCCCCCAGACGAGTACGCTACCAGACTGCGCCACATCCCGAATAAATGTGCTTGCAAATGTAATGTTTGAATTCTTTTTTGCAAAAACTTTTATCAATCATTTTATCTAAATTTAATTTATTTGTCTGATAGAATTTAATTATGTGAACTTAATTATTATCGATTGAATTTATTGTGTGTAAACAAAGATGTTTTGTACTTTTGGGCCACATAAAAAAAACAACATGTTTAAACCACTTGATATTAACGAAAGCGCAGAAAAAAAAGTAGTTGAACCTACAGATGCTGAACAGGTAAAATGTTTAATTATTGGATCGGGACCTGCCGGATATACTGCGGCTATTTATGCTGCCCGTGCCAACCTGTCACCGGTAATGTACGAAGGCTTGCAGCCTGGAGGACAGTTAACTACCACAACCGAAGTTGAAAATTACCCCGGTTATCCAGAAGGTGTTACAGGCCCGGTAATGATGGAAGACCTGAAGAAACAGGCTGAACGATTTGGAACAGATGTTCGCTGGGGAATGGCTACAAAGGTTGATTTCTCGGGCGATGTCCATAAGGTTTGGATCGATGAAACAAAATTAATCGAAGCCGAAACAGTCATTATTGCAACAGGAGCAACAGCCAAATATCTTGGCTTGGAAGACGAAACAAAATATGCCGGAGGTGGTGTTTCTGCCTGTGCCACTTGTGATGGTTTCTTTTATAAGGGAAAGGATGTTGCTGTAGTTGGTGGTGGCGATACGGCAACCGAAGAGGCCATGTACCTTGCAGGATTGTGTAGAAAGGTCTATTTAATTGTTCGTCGCGACGAGCTGCGTGCTTCCAAAGTTATGGCAGATCGTACCATGAAAACGAAAAACATTGAAATTCTTTGGAAACATCAGACAAAAGGTTTATTCGGAGAGAATAATATTGTTGAAGGTGCCACATTGGTTAAAAACCTTGGTGAGGAAAACGAAGAAGAAGTTAAAATTAAAATTGATGGTTTCTTCCTTGGCATCGGTCATAAGCCAAATTCCGAAATTTTTGCCGACTATGTTGATACCGATGATGTGGGTTACATTAAAACCGTACCAGGAACTTCAAAAACAAAGGTACCCGGAGTATTTGCCTGCGGTGATGTTCAGGATGATCAGTATCGTCAGGCCGTAACAGCCGCCGGCTCGGGCTGTATGGCCGCAATTGATGCTGAACGCTATCTTTCAGAGAAACATTCATAAAAGAATATATTTCAAAATTTAAAAGCAGGGCCGTGGTCCTGCTTTTTTTTTACCATAACCTAAAGTACAGGATACCCAAATTCATTTAAAAGACTTATTTTGCATCTATTAATTGAAACCTGAAAATAAAATGAGCAAAAATCATTTTTTAGCCTTTGATATCGGTGCCTCCAGTGGAAGAGCCATACTTGGAACATTAGAGAATGGGAAACTGGATTTGATGGAGGTCCACCGTTTTAAAAATCAAATGACCCGGATTCACGGGAGTTACTATTGGAATATCTATAGCCTTTTTGAGGAGCTTAAAACGGGTTTGAAAAAATGTATTACTGGGTTTGGCATTCAACCCGAATCCATTGGCATCGATACCTGGGGTGTTGATTATTCCCTGGTTTCAGAATCGGGGCAGCTGATCGGATTACCCTTTGCCTATCGTGATCATCGTACCGACAATGCCATTGAAGATTTTTTCAAGGTGCTTCCCAAAAAAGAAACCTACCTGCTTTCGGGAATTCAGTTTATGCAATTTAATACCCTGTTTCAACTTTTTGCTTCGAAACAGGAAAAGCACTCGCGCTTGAACATTGCCGAGAGCTTACTCTTTACTCCCGATACCTTAAATTATTTATTCACAGGAATAAAGAAGAACGAATACACCATTGCCAGTACCTCGCAGCTTTTAAAACCGGGCAAAGCCCAATGGGAAACAAAATTATTTGAAGCTGCCAACATTCCCATTGATTTAGTTGAGGAACTTATTCAGCCCGGGACTAAAGTTGGAGAGATTCTTCCCGAAATCCGGGAAGATACGGGAAGTGATAAAATTCCCTGTATTGCGGTGGCAGCCCACGACACCGCTTCTGCAATTGCCTCGGTCCCTGCAAATGGCGGGAATTGGGCCTACCTGAGTTCAGGTACCTGGTCATTACTCGGTATTGAGAGCCCCGAGCCACTGGTTTCGCAAGAAACCTTAGCCATGAACTTCACCAACGAAGGAGGGGTTGAAGGAACCACGCGTTTTCTGAAAAATATTATGGGAATGTGGTTGATCCAGGAATGTAAACGAATTTGGGATGAGGAAAAAGTGCTGGAATGGCAGGAAATTGTTGATTTATGCCATCAGGTTGAACCTTTCAAATGTTTTATTAATCCAGATAATAATATGTTCCTGAATCCGGGAAATATGCCGCTGGCCATTCAGCAATATTGCAAAGATACCCATCAACAGGTGCCGGAAACAAAAGGTGAAATTGCCCGCTGTATATACGATAGCCTGGTGTTGAAATACAAATTCACCATAGAACAAATCGAATCGGTAACCGGCAAAAAAATAGATAAACTACATATAATTGGTGGTGGAGCAAATAATAAAATGATGAACCAACTTACTGCTGATGCTATTGGTATTCCCGTGTTAGCCGGACCAACCGAAGCGACAGCAACAGGTAATTTAATGATGCAGGCAAAAGCATTGGGAGTGCTCAGTTCCCTGGATGAAATCAGGGAAATTATTAAAAATTCCTTTGAAATTACCGAATACCTGCCTTCGCCAAAACTGGATTGGGAAGCCGCCTATCAGAACTTTAAAGTGCTGAAATAAAATACCTTGCATTAGAGATACAAAGGTTGAAAAATAGGAAGAAAGACAGAAGTCGGTCATGCTGAGCGGAGTCGAAGCATTGATTAATGATTAATGTAAACGGCGGTTAAGCGGTATGACGGATAAAGAATTAACAATCTCATTTCAACGACAACAACGACAACGGAAAAGACCGAAGTCCGAAGAAGCTTAAAGTTGAAAGCTCTTCCGAAGGAATCCCTTGATACCGTTTAAAACAAACAATTTTAATCATATGAAAAAATCTGAAAATCTGAAAATCCAGATATCCTGCTTCTTTGCTCTATGTTCTAATTCACGGTATATAAAACCGAAAAGAAATGCAGAATACTGCCTGCCAAAACAAACAGGTGCCAGATTCCGTGACCGTACTTTAAATTTCGCCAGGCGTAAAAAATTACCCCAATCGAATACATAACTCCACCTAAAAAAAGAAATACGATACTAATAACAGGCAGGTTTTGCATCATTGGTCCGATGGCCACCACAAACATCCAGCCCATGGCAAGATAAAGTCCGACCATTAGCTTTCTGAAGCGAGTTAAATATATCGATCGAATGACAACACCTGTAATGGCCACAGCCCATATGATTCCGAACAGGGTCCAGCCCAGTGTTCCACGGAGTGCGGTTAAAAGAAAAGGTGTGTATGTGCCGGCAATGAGTAAAAATATTGCCGCGTGATCGAAACGGGCAAACAGATTCTTAATTTTCTCTTTTGTAAAACTGTGATAAAGTGTGGATGAAAGATACAACAAAACCATTGTGCTTCCGAAAATGGAAAAACTTACCACATGCCAGGCATCTCCTTTAATGGCTGCATAAACTACCAACAGAACAAGGGCTGCTATGCTTAGTAAGGTTCCAATTCCATGCGTAATGCTATTGAATATTTCTTCTCCAATGCTTAATGTCCGGTAGCCGGCTTCTGCCTTTTTTTTCAATCTTGAACTCAATTTTCGAATTGTTATAAGTTTTGTTCGAAATTAAGAAAAATAATTCATTATGGAACAGTTGGAGGGTATTCCAAATAAGAAAAGGTATTAAAGGATTGGTAATGAGTCTGTTGTGGCTTAGTCGGTATGTGTATTTAGAAAGGTAAAAAGGCAGAGACACATAGGGATGCGTCTCTGCCTTTTTATGACGTTTTGAAAAAATTCTAACGAGGTCCGATTAGTTCGATAAAAGTTCCATCCGGATCTTGTACCAAAATAAAAAAGCGGTTTTCGGCAAGTTTCGATGGTTCGTCACTTAAAATTTTCACCTTGTGTTTTTTGCAGCGTTCAATAAAGGGATCCAGGTGATTCACCAAAATGGTAATGTACTGCATCCCGGTATCGTCGCTCATCCATTTTTGTTTTGGGTGCTTGGCTTTTGTGCCTACACTCATTAATTTCCATTCGGTGGCATTGGGGCTGTCTTCCAGCTTCAGAACGCTAACATTTAAATCGTATTTATCTGTTAGGCCCAGCTCCCATGCTTTTTCAACAGGAACCGAGAATTCACCTGTTTTTGTCATCCCAATCACTTCAGTATAAAATTTTACCGATTTATCAAGGTCTTCCACAACGTTCCCCACAAAAATACCAGGATGGCTAAATTCACTTTGAGCCGTTAAAGTAAGTGCAGCGAATACAAAAAAAAGAGGGAAAAAAAATTTCTTCATGGTTTATCTGATTTTAGATTAAAATTAAAAGTAACAATTATAATTCACTTTAGTATTTAGTTTTTGGTTTAAAACCCTGTGATTTATTGAATAGAGCAAAGAACAAAGAGCAAAGAGCCAAGAACGAAGAAGCAGTGTTCAGCAAGCAGGATATCTGGATTTTCGGATATTCAGATTGCTGGAAGTCATTGTTGAATATTAGAATATCAGAG
>JBFEWU010000527.1:0-2660 GCA_041546215.1 Draconibacterium sp.
CATCGGGAAGCTGATCCCACCAGTCCTGATCATTCTCTTTTTCAAATAGTGCTGCAATATGAATGAGTAGTGATGATCTTTCGGTTTTTAGGATCTTGGCAACCAGATCCAGTTTTAAAGCTTGAATATCCATCGTTTTGTGGTGTGGGTGAGATTTCGAAACTTATTTTTTCTTCTTATTTCTGTAATCCATTGCTTTTTCGCTAACTCTTTCAACAGATTGGTCGGACCAAAGCAACTCTTGCCACTCCGTATAATCAAATGGTTCTTTGGTTAAAAGGCGAATAAATTTCTCGGCATCAACATCACCCATGTGGTTGATTAAAATTCTTAATCCTTTTTTTCTTATTTCAGTATCTGTAAGCATTATTTTAACTCTATGGCATTAATAAAGTCAACAGGATTTACAACCTTAACAAGTTCAAAATTAACCAATTTTTTGATGATATTCAGATCTGTAGTAATAAAAAACTTACAGTTCAGTTCAATTGCACATGATATATGCAAAGCATCTTTAGACTTTATCCCATTTATTAATAGTTCATTTGCCCGTTTGAGTATTTCTTTAGTTTCGGAAGTATCTTTTTTAGCATGCTTCTTCCAGTTATTTATTGTTTCTTTTCTTTCTGGAAATGGATTTTTATTGTTCTCATAATCGAGAATATAGGACCATGCTAAATCGAATTCTCCAGAAATTATATTTTCTTGGATATATAATTTTGCATCTGTTTCGATTCTTATACGAATGTGACCTTGATTGTCGAACGGACGATTAAAACAACAATTATCGAGATAGATTAGCACGTGTTTTGTTAATTACTAAGATGTTGTTATCATTTCTTTTGTTTCAAATACCGCGAGATGCAATTTTCATTCTACTCCAGTCTTTGACTATGCAGATTGACTTTGCACCTCGTATTTACCACTAAGGAATCCCTAAGTGGTACAACTTGTAATGTTCTTCCTTTGAGCCTTCCTCAGCTCTTAGTAACCCTGAACCCCGTAGTGGAAACTTCGAAATCCACAAAGCGACCTCTTGGATTAACGGGATTTTCGCTTAGTTCTTTTTTGATCTGGACGGCTGCTTCTTTGTCTTTTGCCAGCATTAGCATAAAGCCGCCTCCTCCGGCTCCCAGCAATTTATGCCCGAGCAGGTAAGGTTGTACTCTGTGGATGAGCTCCTGGATTTCGGGGGTGTTGGTGCCCCCGTCAATTTTCTGGTTGAGCTGCCAGCTGCGGTTGATCATTTTTGCAAAGAGGTCAAAATCTTTTTGCAAAAGCGTATCGTAGGTATTGCCCGCATGAAGCTTTATTTCCTCCAGCACGGCAAGGTGGTGCTGTGAGTTTAAAAACATTCCGCGTACGATTTCCCCAAGGATATTTTTGGCTACCCGCGTGATGCCGGTATAGTAGAGCAGGATCCTGCTTTTGTTTTTAGGGGTTGTGATCAATGACTCGGGCAGCCATTTCACCAGGGGTTCCTGCTGCTTGCCGGCATTTGTTTCCAGCAGCTTAATGCCCTCCAGCAGTCCGCCAAACTGATCCTGCCAGCCCCCGCCGGTTGTTAAGAGTTGCTCCAGCGCAAGTGTGCGCCGGCCAATTTCGGGCTTATCCCAGTTCAGGCAACAGACCTCTGACAGTGTTCCCAATACCGTTGATGCCAGTATGGAGCTGGTGCCCAGGCCGGATCCTTTGGGAGCAGCCGAGAGAATGGTCAGTTCCAGTCCGCCACCCAAAGCCGCCAACTGTTCTTCCAAATTCGCATATTGTTTGGTGGCAAAACCGGGAAGAAAACCCGAAAGTGCCAATGCCGCCTTGGGAATGGAAAATGGCGACCGGATGTTCCCGAAGGAACGAATATCATCGAAGCTTTTCAATTCCTCGCTCGCTCCAAGGTCGATGGAGCGCAAAACAATTTTATGCTCGCTGGTCCCTTTTATGTAACAATGCAGGGGTGGTTGTCCGTTGAGTTCCACCGCCATATTTACAACCTTGCCGCCATACAAAAAACAGTAGGGCGGGGTATCGGTCCAGCCCCCAGCCAGGTCAAGCCGTACCGGACTTCTTCCCCAGGCAATCTGGTCGGGCAAAAGATTGATTTCAGGATCCACCCCTTTGGTTTTAAAGCCATCTACTATTTGTTTCTGCAGGTAGGAGAAAGCCGCTTTTTCACCGGCTTGCCAGTCCTGGTCCTTCAGACTGAAGTATTGCGAACGAAACATCTGGTCGTGAATGGGAATCCAGTTATTGGCCGTTGGTGGCAGATCGGCAGGTAATTCCAGGTTTTCCTTCACAAATTCAGCCGCCGTCTTTTTTAGATCCAGCTGATAAAAAACAGAGCGTTCGTAGTTCTTTGCCAGTGTTGCATAGTTTTCCAGGCGCAAGGTCTTGCGTTGCTGCTCGGTACTGGCAATGGAACATACATTGCTGATTTCACTGCAGCTCATCCGTTTGCATTTCCTCCAGAATTCGGTGAAGGCATGGTTGGCTGTTGGATTTTTATTCAGCAGCCACTGAATAAAATCTTTGTCCAGCTCATGGCTGTTTACCACCGGGAACAGGGGGAGGTCAAGAATGTCGGTATTGTCGGTCGATTGGGTGAAGCTACCCTGGAGGTTTCTTTTTTCCAGCCAGGTGCTTAGCGAAACGCCTGAAAAATG
>JBFEWU010000202.1:0-8530 GCA_041546215.1 Draconibacterium sp.
CATCACCGAGGGCAACTACTGGATCATCGCGCTGGATAAGGATTACCAGACCGTGGTGATCGGTGAGCCTTCCCGCGAATACCTGTGGATTCTCGCCCGCGAGCCAGAGCTACCGGAGGATCAGTATCAGGCGCTGGTTCAGGTTGCCCAGAGCAAGGGATTCCCCGTGGAGGAGCTGGCACGCAATCGTGATCTGCGTCCTGAAACACCATGAGCGAACACCACGTTTATTTTGCCATCTTTGGCTTCGACCATGATCCCTCCCAGCTGGATCTGCTGATGGGGCAAAGCGCCGATGACTACTGGCGCGAAGGGGAAAGTTTCAGCGCCACAGCGCCGGAGGCTCAGCGGCGGGAGAATCGCTGGATTCTCTCCAGCCTGCTGGACGAAAGCGCCAGTCACAGTGATCATTTTGAAAAGTTACTGTTCAAGCTCAAACGTATCGCACCACAACTGGAGAGCCTGCCGGATGATTACCGCTACGGCATCGGGGTTTCTCAATATTTTTTTATGGATGATCCTTTCGGACAAGCAATTCAGGAATTTTTAAGCAAAGGGAAAGCACCCGACATTAAGGTAAACACCAACTATACAGAAAATGAAGCCATCCCGGTTTCCTACTTATTTCGCCCGGAAAAACAAATGCCGGAACTTGAAAAACTGGCTTTGCGAGAATGCAAAGGTGAAATTCTTGATATTGGAGCAGCTGCCGGATGCCATTCAATAGCCCTCCAGGAAAAAGGTTTTCAGGTAACCGCACTTGAGAAATCAGAGCTTGCAGTGGACGCGATGAAAAAAAGAGGCATTGAAAAAGTGGTTAATTCCGATATTTTCGACTATAAGGAAAAGCAGTTCGACACCATTATTCTACTCATGAACGGAGCAGGAATGGGAGGTTCACTGGCGGGATTAAAAACAATGCTTGCTCATTTAAAAACATTGCTAAATGCCGATGGACAGATTTTAATGGATTCGTCGGATATTAAATACTTGTTCGAGGAGGAGGATGGCTCGATGTGGATTGATTTATCCAGGGATAAGTATTATGGTGAAATGGAATACCAGGTTACTTTCAGAAAATGGAGCGACAAGTTCAAATGGTTGTTTGTCGATTTTGAGCACCTGGAAAAAGCAGCAAAGGAAGTCGGATTAAGCTGTGACCTGCTTGCCAATGGTCCTCATTTCGATTATTTGGCACAATTAAAGACTTAAGCTTTGTAAATTAAATTCAACCCTTTCAACTACGTCTTTTTTTCGCAGCATATTTTTGCCCGTTTGCAGATAAGTTCATGCCTTTCACAGATATTATTTCGCAATTTATCCTGATTTACATAATTTGGTGTGGAATTTGAAACAGAAACAAAAAACGAAAACAGAAATCTCATGAAGGCAATCATCTTAATTTCCTCTATTTTTTACATTCTTGGCTTAAAAATCAGCAACAAAATTGATTTGATAAAACGTACAAGTCCGGTTGAAAAAGTGATTGTACATACCGTAAAACCTGAAACGAAACAAAAAACGGTAGATTTCGAGGAAGCGGAAACCGAAACCAAAGCAAATGAAAGCATTGAAAAAAAGGATAATTGTGAGGATATCATGTAAAACAAAAGTTGTTTTCTAAACCAACCGGAAACAATTAATTAAACAGCAAAAGGAAATCATTTTCAGGATTTCCTTTTTTTTATGTGCAAAGCTATTGTCAAATCTTTTGAAATTCTTTTCTGAACAAGTAATACCTGAACAATGTTAAAACCTTAGAATAAATAGCTAATTTTATTTAATCATCAAAACATTGCTCTTATGTCGAAATTTAACATGAACCGCAGAAAATTTGTAAGTGCTCTTGGAATGGGCACTGCACATGTATTATTTGCCAATCCACTGTATTCGTGCACACCAAAAACAAAAGGAACTAATCCGTTTCAAAAGGTTAAACTTGGCCACTCGGGCATCGAAACTACTTTAATTGGTATGGGAACAGGGGTTCATGGCGGTAACCGATCCAGCAATTTAACCAGGCAAGACAAACACAACGGTATAGAGTTGCTGCAACATGCTTACGACATGGGTATTCGTTACTTCGATCTGGCCGACACCTACGGCACACATCAGCTGATGGCTGAAAGCCTGAATAAGATGAATCGTGATGAACTAACTTTAGCTTCAAAAATTTGGTATCGTAAAGGTGGAATACCGGAGTCGGAAAGACCAGATGCGAATATTGTAGTGGATCGTTTCAGAAAGGAATTAAATACCGATTACCTCGATATTGTTCAAATTCATTGTATGGTAGATGAAGACTGGACAGAAACAATGAAACCACAGATGGACATACTGGAGGATTTAAAGGCAAAAGGAATTATAAAAGCACACGGTGTGTCGGTTCATTCACTGGAAGCAATGAAAGCTGCAGTTAAAAGCGATTGGGTAGATGTGCTGCATGCCCGGATAAATCCTTATGGTATCGCCATGGACAAACCCGAGCCACAAGAGGTCGTTGAAGTAATTCAGCAACTCCATGATTCGGGGAAAGGTGTTATCGGAATGAAATTGGTTGGAAATGGAAAACTGCGTAACGACAGCGAAAAAATCGACAATTCGCTACGTTTTGTAATGGGTTTGGGCTCGGTTGATATGATGATCATTGGCTTTGAAGAGAAAGACCAGGTTGATAATTATACCATACGGGTAAAAAACGCGCTGGAAGAACTTAATCGTGGGTAAAAAGCAAGCCACCAGGAAGATTCTTAGCGACTTACTTTCTTCTGAAGAAGTTCTCGCCCGAAATAGATGTTCTGTTGCATATTACGGGTTTAATCGGTATAAATCTGATTCTCTTGTTCTTCTACCCGGATAAAGGTTGTACGTTTTGTAAGCTCTTTTAAAGCCGATGCCCCCACATATGTACAGGTACTCCGTATTCCGCCCAGAATATCCAGAACAGTGTCTTCCACATTTCCACGATAAGGCACTTCAACCGTTTTCCCCTCACTGGCCCTATAGTTGGCAACGCCGCCGACATGCTTGTCCATGGCTGTAGATGAACTCATTCCATAAAACTGACGGTATTTTTTACCACCTCGCTCTATGGTTTCGCCACCACTTTGATTATGTCCGGCCAACATTCCGCCCAACATCACAAAATCTGCCCCTCCACCAAATGCCTTGGATACATCGCCGGGAGTTGCACAACCCCCGTCGCTGATAATCTGACCTCCCAAACCATGGGCAGCATCGGCACATTCAATAACCGCCGATAACTGAGGATAACCGACGCCTGTTTTCACCCGCGTGGTACATACCGATCCTGGACCGATTCCAACTTTTACCACATCGGCACCTGCCAACAAAAGCTCTTCCACCATCTCTCCGGTTACAACATTTCCCGCCATGATCACTTTGTCGGGAAAACGATTCCGGGCTTCCTGTACGTAATGAACAAAATGCTCTGAATATCCGTTTGCAACATCAATACAAATAAATTTAAGTTGTGGATTTTGTCTGAAAATTTCATCCACCTTTTCAGTGTCCATGGGACCCGTTCCCGTGCTAACGGCAATATGGTTTTCTATTCCATCCGGAGCCGATGCTAAAAATGCATTCCACTCTTCAAGGGTATAATGTTTGTGTAAAGCTGTAAGCATCTGGTGTTTTTGCAAAGCCAATGCCATTTCAAAGGTTCCTACCGTATCCATGTTAGCTGCCATAATCGGCACACCTGTCCATTTTATTTCACTGTGCATAAACTTAAACGTCCGTTCCAGACTTACCAGCGAACGACTTTTCAAGGTTGAACGCTTAGGTCTGAACATCACGTCTTTAAATCCCAGTTTAATGTCGTATTCAATTCTCATTTTTTTAACACTTTAAATTCTCCCAAATTTAGGAGTAAATCTTAATCCGTGCATCATTAAGCACATATTTTATCCAGAATTCGAAATTTGATGGCTGAACAATTTCAAATTTGAAGCATTACTCTATTAAGCTTTTATATTGGATTCCATACAGCCGGGATGCAAATCCTTCAATCGATGGATATAGTTCTGCCGAAGGCCGTCTTTTGGAAGGGAGCAGCTTTATGTGATCACTTTTTAAAATAATCTCAGCGTCTTAGCGCCTTTGCGGTAGAAAATGTGGCAGTTTCATATTGTGTAAAGTCTTGAAAATGAAAAATTAACTTAAAATATATACTATGAAAATATTAGTAATCGGAGGAAACGGAACAATTGGCAGTTATGTTAGCAGCCGCTTAACAGATAAACATGAAGTTATAATTGCCAGCAGAAGTAGCAGCACCTTAATGGTAGATATTGAAAGTACTGAATCCATAAAAGCCATGTTTAAGGAAACGGGGAAAGTGGATGCCATTGTATGCTGTGCCGGGGCAACCAAATGGGCGGCTTTCGACAGCATGACCGAAGAGGACTTTTACATCGGCATTAAAAGTAAAATGATGGGGCAAATTAACCTGGTTCGTTTGGGGCAGCAACATTTGAATCATGGAGGTTCATTTACCTTAACAACAGGCATTTTAGCAGAGGATCCTGTTTATATGACCACCAATGCAGCCATGGTAAACGGAAGTATTCATGGTTTTGTATTGGCCGTCTCCCAAGAGCTGAAGAACGGTCATCGTATTAATGCAGTTGCTCCCGGTTTGGTTGAAGACTCTGCTCATAAACTCGCTGACTATTTCCCCGGCCACATCCCTGTTCCCATGAGAAAGGTAGCTGCCGGTTATGTACGCAGCATTGAAGGCAAACGTACCGGAGAAATCATACGGATATATGAATAATACATAAAGAACCAGCCGTTCCATTGGAACGGCTGATTACCAAAATATTCTATACTATTGTGCCGTACAAATCATAATCTTCGGCACCCGTAATTCTTACGCTGACAATGGCTCCTTTTTCCAGTTCTTTATCAGTTGTAATTAATACCTCCCCATCCACTTCGGGCGAGTCAAATTCCGTTCTTCCCACAACAAATTCTCCTTCGGTATTGTCAATAATAACCTTAAAGTCCTTGCCTATTTTTTGCCTGTTCAGTTCGGCCGAGATGTTTTGCTGAATTGCCATAATTTCATCGGCACGGTTTTGTTTTTCCTCGTTCGAAAGCTCATCTTTAAATGCATCACCTGCATATGTACCTTCTTCCTGCGAATAAGGGAAAACTCCCAATCGTTCAAATTTATTTTCCTGAATAAATTCTTTTAATTCTTCAAAATCGGCCTTCGTTTCACCGGGAAAACCAACCAACATTGTTGTTCGAATGATAACACCCGGAACCTCTTCTTTTATTTTGGCAAGCAATGCTTCCGTTTCTTCCCGGGTTACATGGCGCAACATATTTTTTAAAACCGGATTTGCAATATGCTGCAAAGGCATATCCAGGTATTTACAAACTTTCGGATTCTCGCGCATAATCGGTAAAATCTCCATGGGAAATTTAGTGGGATAGAGATAATGCAAACGAATCCATTCAATTCCGTCGACTTCCGAAATTCGCTTAATTAATTCACCCAACTGCCCTTTTCCATACAAGTCAATTCCGTAATACGATAAATCCTGGGCAATCAGCAATAACTCCTTTACCCCTTTTTTTGCCAGGTAGCGGGCTTCCTGAACCAAACTTTCCATTGAGCGCGATTTATGCCTCCCAGTCATTTTGGGAATAGCACAAAACGAACACGAGCGGTTGCAGCCTTCCGAAATTTTTAAGTAGGCAAAATGGGAGGGTGTTGTAATTTTTCGTTCGTAAATGTATTCAGGATGATAGGTAACTTTCAGTTCATCAACCATGGCTTTCATATCAAACTTCCCAAAATACTTATCCACTTCCGGTAATTCCTCCTGCAAATCGTTATGATAGCGCTCCGAAAGACAGCCCATCACATACAAGCGGTCGATCTCTCCCCTCTTTTTTGCCTCCGCATAATCCAGGATCATATCAATGGATTCCTCTTTGGCATCATGAATAAAACCACAGGTATTTATAAAAACCGCATCGAATCCGGTTTCGTTTGAATCGTGCACCACTTCAAACTTCCCTCGCTCCAACTGGCTTAACAAGACTTCTGAATCAACCAGATTTTTCGAGCACCCCATGGTTATTACATTTACTCTCTTCCTACTCATAGTTTCATATTTTCAACAAAGAAAAGACTTTTTCATCTGAAAACCATTCTTAGCTAAATATTAAACTTTAAACAAAAATTTCAGATGCTGTTTATATTGAACATGATTTTCTATTTTTACTTAAAACTTTCACCATGCAAATCTTAATTGCACATAGTCACCTTAACACTGGAGGTGTTACCCGAATCATTGAATCACAAATTGACAGCCTTTCCAGCGAGAACCTTACGGTTTTGGTAGGAGACTGTCCAGACCCGGAAACCATAACAACAAAAGGCGCCGAGTTGGTCACAATTCCCGAACTGAATTACCTGGAAAGAAAAAAATATTCAGATGCAGAGGCCATGCAAATGCTACACAATGTACATCGTTTACTGGGCGAACACCTAAGTAAAAATTGTGTACTTCATTTCCACAACCTCAATCTGGGCAAGAATCCGATTGTAACCTATGCTGTATATCTGCTGGCAAAAGAAGGTTTGAAGGTATTCAATCATGCGCACGATTTTGCCGAAGACCGACCATCGAACTACCAGTTTCTAAAAGAAATCATAAAGGATATTTTTCTGCAGGATGTAAATGATGTTTTGTACCCTAAGCTACCCAATTACCATTTTGGAGTATTAAATTCATTCGATTACGACCGCCTGTTATCCTATGGGGTAGCAAACGAAAGAATTGAATGGCTGCCCAATCCGGTTACTTTTCCAATTTCTGAGAACGCACCCGGAAAAGAAGTGTCAAAGGCTGAGATTTGCCAATCCCTGGATCTGGATCCGGAAAAGCTATTGATAACTTATCCTGTTCGGGTAATTCAACGCAAAAATATCGGAGAATTTATTTTGTTGGCGAACTTATTCGCACACAAGGCTAATTTTGCAGTCACACAAGCTCCTCAAAACCCGGTTGAAATTGAAATGTATAAACAGTGGGTACGGTTTTGTGAAAACGAAAATATAAAACTGACTTTCGAAGCAGGTAATAAAGTTGATTATGAGAAACTAATTACAGGAAGCGACTTTTGCATTACAACCAGTTACAAAGAGGGTTTCGGAATGGTTTATCTCGAACCCTGGCTGTTAAACACACCTGTGGTTGGCCGTAACATAGACTTCATAACCCAGGATTTTAAAAATGATGGTTTCGAATTTCCAACCTTGTATTTCAAACTAAATATTCCGGGAATAAAAACCGATTTTAAAGACCTGAATATGAAAATTCAGATGGAAATCATTGCGGGTGTTAATAGCGGGAAAATAGAAAGGCAAAAAATATTTGAACAAAATCCAATACTCAACACTTTGTTTAGAAAGGTTGCCACCTATGTAACCGAAAAGAATAAATCAATTATCAACAACAACTATTCTTTAACAGGATATGGAATTAAACTTCAGAAGCGATATAAAAAAATGGTTGGATAATACGGAAAAGCTGAAGCCAATTCCCACTTCATTTTGCCCCAACTTAAAAAGCGACTCCCCCGATCATGTTAAAGCAGTTATTTTCGACATCTACGGAACCTTGTTAATCTCATCGTCGGGCGACATCGATCAGGCAACCCTAAATAAAGAGAATTTACGCGATGCCATGGAAGCCGGTGGTTTCGATTTTAAAAACTGCAAATCTGAAGTTTGTTCTTTTTTACTGGAACAGTTGCAACAAAAGATAGCGGCACAACATAACGAATTGCGCTCTCACGGTCACCCTTTCCCTGATGTGGATATTTTTAAAGTCTGGAAAGGAATGTTTGAAGAGGCGGAAAAAAATGGCCTGTTAAAACTTACCGGGAAAGAATCATGGACCGATACAATTTTTGTTTTTGAAATACTGAGCAACAAAGTCTACCCCATGCCAGCGATGAAAGAAACATTGCAGGCAATTCAGAACGATGGAATCCCCATGGGGATTGTGTCAAATGCCCAGTTTTACACGCCGATTATCATGAATTATTTCCTGACTGGTGAGTTTTCCACCAAACAGGAAATCGAATTATTCCAAGAAGATTTGTCGGTGTTTTCCTATAAAGAACTACGTGCAAAGCCCGACACGGCGCTTTTCAGTAAATTTATGCCAACTCTTGAAAGCAAGTATGGAATAAAACCATCGGAAGCGGTATTTGTGGGAAACGACATGCTTAAAGACGTTTATACGGCGAGCAAAGCCGGTTTAAAAACCGTACTTTTCGCAGGCGATGAACGTTCGCTTCGTTTGCGTGAGAAAGATTCACGTGTAAAGGGCATGTTCCCCGATTATATTATTAACGAACTATCACAACTCACGAAAATCATTGCATAAAACACGCATGATGGCGATAATTGTTTGGAAGTGACAACAGAACAAAAGGATTAAAATCCCTTATCCGGAGGACGGGCAGGTTAAAAGACCAC
>JBFEWU010000119.1:0-12114 GCA_041546215.1 Draconibacterium sp.
GTCGACGGAGGCGCTTACCAGACAAGCAATGTTTTTACAGGCCTGGGTGAAGGAGATCATACCTTCGACATCAGAGAAATAAGTACTTTATGTACAAGCAGTACGGGAACATTATCCATCAGCTGTGATTGCGCGGATGTAACGAACAATATAATTTCATCTTCACAAAGCATTTGCGCAGGAGAATCTGCCCCAGTGTTAACAGGAAGTGTTCCGGTGGTGACACCGGCAATGCCATTCATTTATCAGTGGCAGTCCAGTCCTTCAGGCACTGGTACATGGTCGGATGTGGCAACTACACAGAATTATTCACCGGGAACCTTATACATTTCAAGGGATTACAGGAGGTTAGTGAAAATTGAGGGATGCCCTGACCACGTAAGTAACACCATAGAAATAATAGTAAATCCATTACCTGCTTCACCGATATTAAGAAGTAACAGCCCGGTGTGCAGTGGAGAAGATGCTGTGTTTACCATAATAGGAACAGCGGGTTACCAGGTAACCTACATCGGAGCTTCGGGAGTTCCTGCCAGCCCGGTAACTATACCTTCAGGTGGCAGTGTTCAAGTGAGAGTAGCCGGAGTTACCGGTGACGTATCCCTGACCTTAAGCAAGGTAAGCAATGGTACCTGTGACCGTTCATTAAGTATTTTAAGAACGGTGCGGGTAAATGAACTGCCTGAATTTTTGGGTATAGACCTAGACTGCATTGGTGAAACTCTGAATTCGGTGACCGTAAATGCAAGTATAAGTAGCGGCACATTGGAGTACAGGGTCGACGGAGGAAGCTATCAAACAAGCAATGTTTTTACAGGCCTGAGTGAAGGAGAACATTCCTTCGACATCAGAGAAAAAAGTACTTTATGTACAGTTAGCACCGGAAGCCTGGCAACCAGTTGTGACTGTGCCGATGTAACCAACAATATCATATCGTCCTCACAAAGCATTTGTGAAGGGGAAACACCTGCAGGATTAACAGGAAGTGTTCCGGTGGTGACACCGGCAACGGCATACACTTATCAGTGGCAGTCAAGCCCTTCAGGCACCGGTATTTGGTCGAATGTGACGACCACACAGAATTATTCGCCGGGAATCTTAAGTGTTTCGACGGATTACAGGAGATTGGTAAAGGTTGACGGATGCCCGGATCATGTGAGTGATACCATAGTAATTAAGGTTAAAACGGTAATTGAACCACCAACCTATACGGTTCCTGCAGATATTACCATATACTCAGATGAAAGTTGCAACTATGATGCCAGTGTAGAGAACACCGGAGATGTCGTGGATGAAAGCGGGGGATGTTGTGATACCTTGAGTTCGGAATATACTGACCTTCTGGAAAAAGGCAAATGTGATGGGGAGTGGATCATTACACGGACATGGACAGTGACCGACGAATGCGGAAATGAGGCGGGTGCACAAGTTCAGATTATTACTGTACTTGATACAACAGCTCCCGAAATTACCTGCAAAGACTTTGCCATTCAAATCGATGATGATGGAATGGCAAGTATCACTGTTAATGATCTTCTTGAAGACATTTCGGATAACTGCGGAATTGACACTTCATATATAAGCGAAGAAAATTTCTCTTGTGGCAACCTGGGGGAGAATGAAGTAACCGTAACCGTTATCGACAATTGCGGAAATGCTTCGACATGCACCGCTAAAGTTACCATTGAAGAAGGTAACATGGACTGTGGAATTCAACCCATCAGGGCAGAAGCAGATACACTCACATTAATCTTCTGCAAGGGAGAACAAGCAGAGGGAGAAATTGACTTGTTTGCCAATGATGAAGGTTTTAACGATGATAATGTAATATTTAGTGTATTAACCGGACTGCCGGAAGGTGTAAATATTAGTGATGGAGAACTGAAATACATAAAGACAGATGCGGATGGGGGAGTGTATACGCTGACTTACTCGGTATGCCATATATATAACAACGAAAATTGTGATACTGCGGAAGTTACAATTTTTGTGATGCCCGATACTGACTGTGATGGCATCCCCGATGCAGACGATATCGATGATGATAATGATGGATTACTTGATGTACATGAACTGGATCCAAACCTGGCCATAGATATTGATAGCGATGGCGACGGTATCGTGAACCGCCTGGATATTGATTCGGACGGTGATGGGATTGTTGACATTATTGAATGGCAGATTGAAGGAGATTTTGTCAGTCCTCTGGGAGAAGATTCCAATGGAAATGGATGGGATGATAATTATGATACTGATGTTATTGGGCACTATTATCCTGCGGAAGATACTGACCTGGATGGAGTACCTGATTACCTGGATTTGGATAGTGATAATGATAATGTTCCGGATCAAAATGAAGGTAATGACGCTGATTTTGATGCTATACCTGATTTTATGCCCTCGGGAACTGATTCAGATCAGGATGGCCTGGATGATGCGTATGACATTGTGAATAATTCAGATGATTTGGATAATCCACTGGGAAGTAATGCCCCTTTAATGGATTTTGATGGTGACGGAATTCGGGATTGGAGAGATGTGGACGATAACAATGACGGCTATCCGACAAATGGACGTGAAGGAAAGTATGAGACCATCTGCGATTTTCTTATTCCGGAAATTTTCTCTCCTAATGATGATGGCATCCAGGATCAATTTAAAATAAAATGCATTGAAGCTTATCCGGAAGCGAGAATTAAAATTTTTAACAGGTGGGGGAACCTGGTATACGAAAAGGATCATTATGGTAATACAGATGTTTGGGGGGATAATGATGCATGGTGGAGCGGATATTCCACACATAAATGGACGATTGGAAAGGAAAAACTTCCATCTGCAACCTATTTCTACATTTTATATTTAAATGATGGATCAGATCCGCTAAATGGATTTGTTTTCCTGAACAGATAGAAACAAACCTAGTAAAAAGAAAAGGTATGACTTTAAGAACCAATATAGTTAAGATTTATTTGCTGATGTTAATGCTAATTGCATTGCTTGGTAATAATGTTAGTGGGCAGCAGGATCCGATGTATACACAGTATAATTTTAATCAGCAAACCATAAATCCTGCATATGCAGGAACATGGGAGAGCATGGGATTTATGGCTTTGGGCAGATATCAATGGCTAGGAATGGACGGATCTCCGAGAACCTATACATTTTCGATGCAAACCGGTTTGGAAAACAAAAATGTTGGCGTAGGATTCAATCTCATAAGCGATAAAATCGGTTTGGAAAAAAGGCTGGGAATATATGTTGACTATTCATACCGGATCAGAATAAACTATGACACGGATTTAAGGTTTGGTTTAAAAGCAGGATTGACAAATTACCAGAATGATTTATCAATGTATACTCAATACCCGGGTGATTCAGATCCATATGCCCAGGGCGAAGTTGATATTCGCTATATGCCTAATTTTGGTATTGGTGCGTTTTTATCTTCTGAAAATTATTATGTTGGATTATCCATTCCTAAAATCGTTGAAAATGAATTTGATTACAACTACAACAACTATTCTGTTCAGGCCGAGTTGAGGCATTATTTTCTTATTGCCGGTTATGTCTTTAATCTTTCAGAATGGTTAAAATTTAAACCAACTATATGTACGAAGCTAACCCTGGGAGCACCAGTTGAATTTGACTTTACCGCAAATTTTTTGATCAGGGAAAGATTTTGGCTGGGCGCGATGTACAGAACCGGTGATTCCTTTGGATTTATAGCCCAATGGATAATCGACAAAAGACTTCGCTTAGGTTATAGCATTGATTTCACCACAACAGAATTAAGGCACTACAATGATGGTACTCATGAATTAATGGTGTCTTATGAACTAGGATTGAGAAGAAGATGGAGTACACCTCGAATGTTTTAAAAGAATTAATACCTATGGTTATGAAATATATATTATTGTTACTTTATATTACCTTATCCTATTCTGCATTTTGTCAGATTAAATCCCGTACAGTTTTTGACGATGTGGACTTTGTTGTTGAGCCAATACGTTCAATTAACGTTGTGGAAAGTGATATTTCTCCGCTTTTTATTGATGATACCTTGTATTTTTCAGCCGTAAGGGAAAAGTACTTCAATAAAAAGAAGAGAGAGCGTAAGAATATGGCTTTTTATGACATGTATTATGCCACTCTAAACCAGGAGGGATTGATTAATTCAACAAGGACCTTAGCTGCCGGTTTTGGCGATGAATTTCATGAAGGTCCGGCAGCTTATTGCGTAAAGACTAAAGAACTCTTTATCACCCTAAGTAATGTTATTGATCCGGATACCGTAATTAAAGTATTTCCCCGCGAGGAAATTAAACTGAGGCTGGCAATAATGAAAAAAATAAACGGTGTGTGGAAACTCGTGGAAGAGCTCCCATTCAATGATGACCGTTTCCATTTTGCCCATCCTGCCATTAGCCAGGGAGGGGATACATTGATATTTTCAAGTGACATCGATTCATTAACCATAGGTAATGCCGACCTATTCATGTCGGTGAGAAGGGATGGAGAGTGGTCTGATCCTGTGAATCTTGGAGATAAAATAAATACCAAAGGGAATGACATGTTTCCCACTATGATCGACAATACATTATTATCTTTTGCTTCCGATGGTCATGCAGGCTGTTTCGGAGGTCTCGATATATATTATACGAACTTATCAGATCCTGATATTCCCATAAATCTTGGGGGTAAAATTAATTCTAATCTGGATGATTTTGGTCTTGTTCTGCACAAAGATAAGGAAGTCGGTTATTTTGCATCAAACAGGGGAGGAGTTGGAAGCGATGATATTTTCAGACTGGATTTTAATCGATTGTACTTTATTTTTAATGGAAAGGTTGTTGATGACAAAACAGATCTGCCCATTCCTTTGTCAAAAGTGGAATTAAAAGGATGTGATGGCAAGGTTCTTCATACTGAATATACCGATAGCCTCGGTAATTTCCAATTGGAAGTGTTGAAAAGCAATTGTCCGCTTGTCACTGCAAGCAAAGAGGATTATTCAGATGATTCGAAGGATGTAAGTAGATTAACTTTTGTGGAACTTAGGTTGACTCAGAAAAGATTCAGGGAAATAATTGTACTCGACAGGGAGACTAATGACCCTATTCCTCAGGCTACCATATCGTGTGATGGCAGAGTGATGTATAAATCGGATATGGATGGACATGCATACTTATTGCCGCCTTTCCCTTATGAATGGGACTTATTAATAAAAAAGGAAGGCTTTTTTGATCATAGCCTGGTCTTAGATCCGGATAAATTCATTGGAAGCATTGCCCGGGATACGGTATGGTTGTATAAAAAGGAACTTTATAAAACATTCGTGCTTAAAAATATTTACTACAATTTTGATAAATGGGAAATCCTGAAAGAATCTGCAGTTGAGCTTGATAAACTGGTTGTATTAATGAAAGTTAACTCTGACCTGAAAGCAGAACTGGGTTCTCATACTGATTCAAGAGGTAGTGACGAATATAATGAATGGCTTGCAGATAAACGTTCAAAATCTGCTGTGCAATACATCATTAATAAAGGAATTTCACAGGATCGGATTTTTGCCAAGGGTTATGGCGAATATCAATTGGTGAATCAGTGTGAAAATGGAGTAGATTGTCCGGATATTGTGCACCGAATTAACAGGAGGACGGAATTTAAAATTCTTGATTTCAAAAATCAGCTTATTGAAAGCAATTTGCTTGATGATGTGACCAATATGAGAGAATACCAAGTGGATCTTGATGGCAATGTAGATATGGAAGAGTTTGAGAATTTCTTAAAGGTCATGGATATAGAGACCACTGGTAGTGTTGCGGATATGAGGATTCGGGAAATTCCCGGAGCGAATAAAACTTCAGGAATTATATACCGGATACAATTGATATCTACCAGTAGAAAGATAGGACTCGATCATGATTTCTTTTATAAAGCGAAGGACTTGGGTGAAAAATACGAAATTCTAATTAATGAGGTGGATAACAGCTTTAAATATCAGCTGGGAAGCTTCAATTCCAGGTTAAAGGCAGAAAAGATTAAAGCAGAGCTTAGGGCATTGGGGTATAGAGGTTGTTTTATAATTGTTGAAGAATAGAGCAAATAAGTGAGGCTTGGTTTGATGTCTAGTTTTTCGTTTAAAACCCTTCAATTTATTGCAGCACTTACAGTGTAAATTTATAAGATAGAACATAGCGTAAGGAGCCAAGTAGGGGAGGTGGGAGACCGAAGAATTAATATTGATACGCATTCGGTCTTACATATCGGTAGCATTATGGCAAAAGGATTTAAAACTGGAGTTAGGCAAAAAGGAATGTCTAACAAAGTGACCGGAACTGTTCGGGAAATGATCAGGCAATCGCTATCAAAAGAGTTGGAATCACTACCAGAACTTTTGGGACAATTAGAAGCCAAAGAACGGATTGATGCTATTGGTAAACTGATCCCTTACCAACAACCTTAAAAACACAGAAATGGAAAAAGAGGAATTTGCATACGTTGACGAAATACTTAAAAGTGTACATAAGAACATTACTGAAGTTATACTAAAGCTGAATAGCAATGGAAAAGCGGATATGTAAGCGTAACTCTGTCTGATTGATTTCTATTTTTCAAATTAAATTAATTTTTCAGTCACATCCAATTCGTAAAAGCTTTTTGAGGTAGATTTCAGGTTCAGTCAAGGGCGGCGAGGCACGAAGCCGTTTATAAACCCTTGACGGGTTCTGCAATCTACCTTTCTTTGCTTTTTTTGAGTTGGATAATTACAATTCAATCTTCATTCTATCGCCAAATTTTATGCAAAGTTGTTGGATTGTTAATCCCCAGTTTTGCAGTGGCTGTGTCCATTTTTTTGAGATATTTTCAGTGGCTAGATAAATCAGTTTCAATAAAGCCATATCAGTTGGAAAAGCACCTTTGGTTTTTGTCACTTTTCTTACCTGGTGGTGAAACCCTTCGACTGGATTGGTTGTGTAAATTAGCTTCCTAACATTCATATCGTACTGAAAATAAGTCGTTAATTCATCCCAGTTTTCATTCCATGAACGGATTACTATGGGATATTTCTTTCCCCATGTTTCTTCAAGATTAAGCAGTTCTGTTTCTGCCTGACTTTTGGTTGGCGACTGATATACTTTTTTCAGGTCTTTCATGAAAGTTTTCTGGTCTTTTGAAGCCACGTACTTCAATGAGTTACGGATTTGGTGTATCACACATTTTTGTATTTCCGTTTCAGGAAAGATGCTCAAAATAGCTTCGGAGAAACCTTTGAGGTTATCGGTGCAAGCAATTAAAATATCATTGACTCCACGGTTCTTTAAATCGGTTAAAACCGACAACCAAAAGTTGGCTCCTTCGCTTTCGGAGATGTACATCCCGATTAGCTCTTTTCTTCCTTCTTTGTTAATGGCTAGAATATTATAAACGGCTCGGGAAACTACTTTCCCTCCGTCCCTGACTTTATAATGCATGGCATCGAGCCAAACAATTGGATAAACTTCGTCCAGTGGCCTGTTCTGCCATTCTTTGACCTGCGGAATAACCCTGTCTGTAATCTCACTTAGGGTCATGGCTGAGATTTCAACATCATACATTTCTTTAATGTGCGAAGTAATATCACGCAAACTCATCCCTTTACCATACAAACCAATGATTTGAGGAGCAAGATTATCTGCAAGAATGGTCTCCCGCTTTTTTACAATCTGTGGTTCAAAAGTACTGTGTCTGTCCTGCGGAGTCTCAATGGTAATCTCGCCAGAGGATGTTTTCAATGTCTTGGAACTCCTTCCGTTTCGCTTGTTACCATAACCTCGTTCTTCTTCATCCAGATGGCTTTCCATCTCGGCGGATAAAGAACTTTCTAAAAACTCTTTGATGATTGGGGCGAATACGCCTCCTTCTCCTGTTAACGATTTTCCACTGCGTAATTGCGTTAATGCTAAATCACGCATGGCAATGTATTCATCGGATTCTTTCCTCTTTTCTGTCATAAGTTGCAATATTAAATGTTTTAAACTTATAGACAGAGTTTAGTTTACATTCTCTCTAAAGATATAAAAGAAGTGGTTGTGGTTTTTATTGTAGGGTGTCCTGCTGCTTTCCAGAGGTCCGTTAGATTTATTAACTCACCATCTATTCTCTCTTCCTCTGATTCGTTAATGCCTTCTCTAAATCGACAACTAAATTTTCATTCTCTAATTTAAAGAGTGCTGAAAATCATCAAACCGGTAAAATAAATTTCTTTGACCATAGGGAGATTCTGCCTCAATAATAAGAATTCCTCCAAGGCTATACTCAAAACTACTGTGTCTAAGAAATACACAAGAACCACAACTTTTTGTTCTTGGATTGAAGTAACATTTGTACTCGTGTGACCTACAAGAATCTTTCAATTCATAAATTTTCGTGCAATAATTACATTTGTACACTTTAATTGTTTCCATTTTTTAATTTTTAATTTAAGCACTTCAATTAATTTGCAGTTGCTATGGTTTTTGATTTTTTATAATTAATCTGTCTTTAATTGCTGTCCGGTCATAAAAGTTTCTGTTGTTCTTTTGTTGAAAGTTTGGCAATTTCCCTACCTCTTTCTTGCCGGTATTCTCTTGCACCTATAAGGATGGTTTGCATATTGAATTTGCCATAGAAAATACTGTATTGTCCTGCTTTTAGTTTTCTGAAGAATATTGTTAGTTCGGTAATATTCACCATGTACAGGGTTCTAAATATTTCCTGTGCAGTTTCTTCTGCTTGCGATTCAGTTATTTCAAAATCCATTTGAACCGAAAGTTGGTATAACCAAGAACATAGCCAAAGTTGAATGGTTTCCTGATCGTAGCAAAGTGCAAGTTCCCTAAGTTGTATTGTTTGGGCATACAAGGCTTCTTTAGACGTTTGTATTGCAATATATCTGTTTCGGCAGTAGTCTGGATTAAACTGGATGATAAAAGCATCTGCTGTTCTAAATTGTTTCAGAAAGTTCTTGCCCTTTTTGCTCAATCCTTGCTGCGAGATTTTTAAGTCCCCTCTGCGTGGTATCACTTGCAAACCCTTTTCTTCCGTTATTTGTGCTATTTTTTTCATTCTTTTCAATTTGTATTTTTACCCAATTCCTAAAATGTGATCGATAATCTTCTTTTCCCCGGTATAAATCATCGTCGGCAATCATGCCCTCCTGGAACTGGCACCAGTATTCGTTCAGTTCCTCCATGCTTATTTTAAGTTTCACATACCGGAGTATTGATTCAAACCATTGCATATTTTCTAAATCAGAGAAATTTATTTTTTCCCTTTCTTCAGGTTCAACATATTTGCTTATAAATTCATCTTCCGTTTTTAATTTAACTTCTTGTTTCACTTCCCAAATGGTTTCTAAACCTTTCCGAATGGTTTCGTAATCATTAGGTAATGATTTTAGATTATTGCCTAAAATTTTGTTTATGAGCCAAGTAGGAAGGGCAGTGAATTCTTTCACAACTGCCTTTTTCATATTCGCATTCAAATTCTGATTTTTCAACCAATTTGGTAGAAGGATGTAATTATTGTCATAAATAACTTTTCCTTCAGCTGAAAACTTATCTAAACCTCGTTGTATTTCTTTTTCATCAAGGTTGGTATCAAAGCTCATCCTACGTGCTGAAATTTCATAAATCCCAACTAAACTTGTTAAAGGATTAGTTATTAGGTAAAGGAAAAGCAATTTGTAAGAAGGTTCCATTTCACCAATAAAGCTATCATCCCAGAACTTAGTATTGACACTTCGTAATTTTCTTCCCATGATTTATCTTGGCTACCTTTATTTAATTATTTAAATTGTTAATTGATATTTGAGGAGTAGTGTTTTAGACAGGAATTGGAGCACAAAATAGCTTATTGTGTGGTATTCCGACAACCTCAGCAATTATCTTTTGAGTACTTAGTTTTGGGAATCGTGTTCCTCTTGCCCATGTCCAAACAGTTTGAACATCTACTCCACAGGCCTTGCTTAATTCTTTTCTTAAAATCTTTTTTTCATTGAAATTCAGGCTGCTGTAATACGCTTGGAAAATTTTAGTATTCGATTTTGTTGACATTGTAGATTTATTTATTTAATTTTGGTTAACTAACATGGCACTAAAGTAGACAAAATAAGTTTACTTTCAAAAAATAACACATATAATTTTATGAATAGAAATGAAAGAGTATTGGAAATAGTAAGGAGAGAAGGAATGAATTATTCTGATTTCGCCAGGAGAATAGGGGTTAGTAAGCATCAGTTTTCCAACTGGAAGAACAAGAACCAATCTGTTCCCGAAAAGTACCTGGTAGCGATTATTGAACAATTTCCTGATGTAAATGCCCGATGGCTGATAACCGGTGAAGAAGATAGTGGTGAGGATATTAAGAAGATTCAAACTTTTGAAGAATACAAGGAAAGATTTGAAAGGTCCTACAAGGAAACTATTGAAATGCTAAAATCCATAGTTGAGGATAAGGAGCGCATTATAAAGTTAAAGGATGATGTAAATAAGGATCTGCGTGAAATGATGGATGTGATAAAAACACTTCGTGAGAAGAAATGAAATTTGAGTTTAAAAATCCAAAAGCAAAACAATCTCCTTTATATTATATTATCAGTAGGAACAGAAAAGGGCACAAGATCCGATTGAAGTACCCGGCAGGATTTACTATTGATATTAAGCATTGGAATCTGACCAAACAGCGTGTTCGGGAGGTAAAAGGAATTCCCTATGGTTCCTACAATGATAAATTGAAACTAATTGAAGATACTGCTGAACTCATTTTTAAAAACAATGACTATTTTGAACTTACCCCTGAAGTTGTTCGGCAAAAGTTAGATGCTGTCCTAAATAGAAGGAATGGCAGGAAATTAAAAGGTAAAGAAACTGATCTGTTTAAGTTTGCCCTGGAATTACATAAGAATGAAGAATTAAGAGTAGGGGAGGAAGGAGCCAAACATCTAAAAAATTCTATTGAGCGATTAAAAGACTTTGATCCACACCTTGATTGGCAGAATATCAATTACAAACTGTATGTGGATTTTGTGAACTGGATGAACAAACAAACATGGTCCAAAAACTATTGTGGTAAACAAATCAAAAATCTAAGAAAAATTATTGGAGAAGGATTTAAGAGTGATAAGATTGATACACCAGTACATCTTACTTTCAAAACCATGTCTGAAAAGGTGTATAATATTTACTTGAATGAAGATGAATTAACCAAGCTTTATAAAATGAAACTGCCAAAGGCGTATGAACGGGTTAGGGATCTATTCTTGGTTGGCTGTTGGACCGGTATGCGAGTAGGCAATTTTCTAAATATTGAACATCGTGATATTGATTTGAAGAAAAATACTATTTCGGCAATGGTGTTAAAGGGTGGTGGAAAACTGGTTTTACCTATCCATTGGATGCTCCGGGAAATAATTGAAAAATACAATGGACTTCCTGAATCGGTAAGCGAACAAAGATTGAATCGATTCATTAAAGAAATATGCAAGGCTGCAAAGTTCAATGATATTGTAATGACAGAAAAAACAATATCCGGCAGGAAAAAGAAGATCTACAAGGAGAAATGGGAAATGGTAACTTCACATACTTGTCGAAGATCATGTATTACTAACCTTCATCTTAGGGGTGTTCCTTTGAGTACCATAAAGCTTATTTCTCGTCACGAAACAGAAGCACAATGTAAGGAGTACATTAAGGAGTTCTTGCACGATGAAGTTCCACAAGAAGTCATGGAGTTAGACTTTTGGAATAATAAAGCGGTGGGTACGAAAAGTGGGTAAATTGCTGTCTATTTATGTCTATCCGATAGCGACAAAAGCAGTTTCCTGACAGTATTAAAAGGCTTTATTTCATTGGGTTGTAACCGTATTCTATTGATAATTAGCAAAGTATGAGAATCGCCCATTTTGAACCCTTCGGGTTCACTTTTAATAATACTATAAGTCCTTGTAAATAAAATACTTACAAGGACTTTTTGTTTTATATAACTCATAATTACACCTAAACTCGATTTTTTAAATTGTTTAAAACATTCAATTCTTTGTCAGCTTAATTTTTGATAATGCGTGTTTTTAAAAAGCAAGTTGGATTAATGCGA
>JBFEWU010000374.1:0-4669 GCA_041546215.1 Draconibacterium sp.
AAATATGCTTTTTAACTTCTTATCAGCTTACAAACTAATAAGCCGATAAGGAAGTTTCTAATTTAACGAATGAATTCGATTATAAATCTACAACAGGACGAACTGAGTAACCTTTTTCAAAGAAAGCCGGTCCGTTATCTTCATTCTTGTTGGCCGAGTTACCTACAAGATTTGGATTGGCATTGAGAGTAGATTGAAATATAGGGAAATATTCATGCCCTTTATAGTAGTAGTCGAACGATGAAGCACTGGCGGTTTCAGCCGTAAGCTCTTCTGTTGAGGCTATAACATCGCCAGCTTCGTTTTTTGGGGCTAACTTATAATAACCATGTTCAACCAATTGATTAAAACGATCGGTATCGTAGAAAAAGCCCCATCGGAGCAGGTCGATGCCGCGTCCGTTTTCGCAGCCGAATTCTTTAGGACGTTCAACATTTGCTATTTGTTCGAAAAGAGCATCAGCCGAAGGGAAGTTGGAAAGTTGAAGGTCTTCAAGAGCAACACGATTGCGTACTTCGTTGATGTAATTAATCGCCGTTTGGGTTGGACCATTGACTTCATTTTCGCATTCTGCCGCACGCAGTAAAACATCACTGTAACGCATAAGGCGCAGGTTCACTCCGCATTGCAAGCCGTTATTAATAGACTTGTAGATGTTGTTTCTTGCATTGGTGAATTTCGCAATTGATATACCACCCTGGGCAGTGTTCGATAGGGGAGTTGCGGTTATGTCTTGTTGATAAACCGTATTGCTACGAGGATCGCCTTTTGGATATGCTGCCGTTTTCTGGCCGGTATAAGCATCATATTCAGTTTCGTATGATACCAGTGTCCAGTATAAACGAGGATCGAGACGACCATCTGTAGAGTTTTCTTTTTTGAACAAGTTATACAGCCAGGGAGAGCCGGCCAGGTCGCCCCAGCTACCCAGATCCTGAGAGGCATAGTTGCTTTCTACGGCATGGCCCTGGGTAGCTTCCGAGGTTAATAGTTCTATAACCCACTCGTCTTCAGTGCCACCTGTGCCATAGTCCATAAATTGAACTTCGAAAAGGCTTTCTGAGTTGTTCTCCGTATTTTCCTTGAAGTTGTCACCATAGTCGGCTGTAAGTTCATAATGTCCGTAATTGCCGGCTATGATGTCCTTCAGGACAGTTAAAGCCTCCGGAAATTTATGCCGGAACATCAATGCACGGGCCAGATATCCGGCAGCAGCGCCGCTTGTTGCACGACCTTGGGCCCATTCGCCACCTTGGTCGCGCGATGGTAGTATTTGCATAGCTGTTGTAAGATCAGCCTCAATTTGGTCAAACACTGAGTCCTGGCTGGCGGTATGTGCATACATGGTGTTGATGTCTGAATAAGAGGCATAATCCGTAATCAATGGAACATCCTGGTAATAGGTCGCCAATTCATAGTATGCCAAAGATCTGAGGAACAGAGCCTGACCTTTTATCTCATTATACGAATCCTGCGACATGGTAACGTCATCAACTTTCGACAATACAAAGTTGGCGTGGTTTACTATAATGTAGAAGCTGCGCCAGGGCCATTCATCACCTATTCCAATGGTACCCGGAGAATTGAAGTTGTCGTACTCCAAATACCACTGTTGAGATGAGTTCCATACTTCGTCGCCACGAACAGCATCTAAAGTATAACCCACACGAGAAAATGTACCGTCGTAACGTAAAGGATTGTAGCATGCGATAATAGCCTCCTGAAGTTCTGACTCTGAATCGCCAAAATCGTAGGTTGTCTGATTATTCGGGTTCACAACATTGAGTTCTTCATTGCAGGCTGTCAAGCCTCCAATAATCACTAACATTGTTAAAATTATATTTATACGTTTCATAATGATTCCCTATTTATTAGATTATTTTTTAGAATGAGAAGTTTAATCCGAACATAATGGTTCTCGGTGTGGGATAAGAAGCGTAGTTGTATCCGGGAGTAAATGTACCTCCTGCGAAGTCTACGTTGTATCCTACGTATTTAGATAATGTGGCCAGATTTTGTCCCGATGCATACAGGCGAACATTGTGGACATAGCCTCCGAACCATTTGTCAGGGAAGTTATAGCCCAATTCGATGTTGGCAAGTTTCAGGTATGTTGCATCTTGCAAGAAACGCTGGCTGAACATATCGTTGGTGATTGAACCTGTTGATTTGTAAGCAACGCGAGGTACATTGGAATTTGGATTTTCCGGTGTCCATGCATTCAATAAGTCAACGGTTTTATTCATTGCTCCGTATGAACCTCTCAACATACCGTCAACAAAATCCATAGCTTTAAAACCTGCAGCTCCATGAGCCGATACGCTTAAGTCAATACCTTTCCATTCAGCGCGGAGATTTAGCCCAAAATTCAGGTCTGGTAAACCACTGCCCAGATAAGTTTGATCTGCGTTGGTAATCTCACCATCGGGTATTGGGTTGCCGTTTTCATCGAAGGCGCCTGCAATGTCGGCGTATGCAGCGTCACCCAGTTGTGCTCCGTTCTGATTGATATACTGACCTTCTGAGTTGACACGGTTGTCTATTTCTTCCTGTGACTGGAAGATACCTTCGTAAACGTAACCATAGAATGAACCTACTTCACGACCTACTTCCGTACGACCGAAACCATCGGTACGAGGTTCGTTTGAAATGCCCAACTTTGTTACCTTGTTATTTAGAGTGGATAAGTTTCCGGAAATGTCAAACTTAACCGCATGTTGATGATTGTGATAGGCAAGCAGGAACTCAAGACCTGAGTTTTCCATTGTCGCCGCATTCATCGTTACTGATGTGTTGGCAGCACCGGCATTGGTTGGAACCGCTACACTATAAAGAAGGTCTTCTGATGTTGATTTATACCAGTCGAAAGTAAATTCCAATTTATTGTTGAACATTCCGAGGTCAAGACCAAAGTCCAGTGTTTTTTTCTTTTCCCAGCGGATGGCAGTGTTTACATAGTTTGTTATTGTTGAGCCCGTAACCTTATCATTTGCAAAACTATAGGTGTAGTTACCCCTGGCCATAATGTCCATATATTGGTATTCGCCTATGTTTTCATTTCCCAGTTCACCATAGCTGCCTCGAAATTTGAGTAAGTTGATTATCGATTCATCTACAGTGAAGAAATTTTCACGTTCGATACGCCACCCTGCTGATACAGAAGGAAACCAATCCCAACGGTCTTCTGAAGAAAGACGGCTTGAACCATCACGACGTACTGTGGCAGAAATGAGGTATTTATCATCGAAATTGTAGTTAATACGACCGATGTAAGACGCCAATACATGTTCGCTTTCGTAACTTGATGCTGCGGTCTCCTCTGCATTACCTACCTGCAGATAGTATGGCTCTGGCATGTTAACACCTGTGCCGGAGAGGGTGTGAAAGAGTTCCCTCTCGAATGTTTGACCCACAAGAGCATTGATTGAACTGCGGCCAAATTTACCATCGTAAGTTAGCATATTTTCTATAAGTGCAGCACTATAGCTTCGATAGCCCTCTGTCAGTTTCTCATTGCTCTTCGACAAATAGTTTGTTGTACTCTGTATAAATGCAGGCACAAAAGTAAAGTCTTTAGCAGTGGTCTTGCTGTACGACAAGTTAAGGTTATAAGCTAATTTGTGGTTTTCGCTCTTGCGGCCAACCATACCGATGAGGTCAACATTTGAAGAACCTGAAGCAACAATGCGGTCAACAACAGAGTTTCTTGTTAAAAGATTATTGGTGAGCAAAACGTTTGTTGCACGAATGTCTCCGTGAACATCGTCATAGTAGGTACCATATCCGTATGAGTCGTAGCTGTATTCTGATGCAGCGGAAATTTTGTCGTCGAGAACCCAGGTAGATTCATCGTAAGCCTTGATCGATGGAGGTAAAAGGAGAACCGAAGCCATTACAGGAAATTGTGCCCCATAGAGACCCTGTACCCACTCGTTGGCGTTACTGAGAGCCATATTGTCCTGGTCGCTATGGCTATATACAACGTTGGTTTTGAATTTGATAAACTTAACATCCATTGTATTATTAAATCGGGCCGTATAACGCTCGAAATTAGGACCGGCACCTTCCATGGTTCCTTTCTGGCTAAAGTAGTCGAGAGCAATGTTGTAAGTATTGTTTTCGCCACCACCCGAGAGGTTGATGTTATGATTCTGTCGAATACCTGTTTTGAACGCCTCATCGTGCCAATTAGTGTTTACTTCGTTTGGATCGACATATTTTTCGCTTGTTGGATCATATCCCGCAGGAACATCAATACCACTGTTCGAGTATGCCATAGTTACGTATTCAGCATATTGGTATGCATCCATAACATCGTACACTCCTTCCTGCACCTGGTCAACACCAACATAGCCTTTGTAGTCAATCTTCATAGGCTGGTTCTTTTTACCTTGCTTTGTGGTAATGATAACCACACCGTTAGCAGCACGCGAACCGTAGATTGCCGCAGCCGAAGCATCCTTAAGTACCTGGAGTGTTTCTATATCGTTTGGCGAGAAGTCGCGTATTGTTGTTCCCATCGGCACTCCATCAACAACGTACAGCGGTGCAGTGCTACCAAAGGAACCAATACCACGAATACGTACTACCGGATCGGCTCCCGGTTGGCCGTCTGATGTAATTTGAACACCGGATACTTTACCCTGAAGCATGGTAGAGATGTTTGATT
>JBFEWU010000108.1:0-12733 GCA_041546215.1 Draconibacterium sp.
ACAGTCGGTCATAAACATTGGGCACTATGCCATTCCACAAAGTTCCGATTTTTATCATCCGGCAACGGTTATGAATTACAAACTGGGCGGTAGCTTTAATAGCATTGTAAATATGATTCTTCGTGAAGAAAAAGGATTTACTTATGGTGCACGTTCAGGTTTTTCTGGTGGAAAAAACTATGGCACTTTTTATGCCAGTTCAAGCGTTCGCTCCAGTGCCACTGAAGAATCGGTGCTGATTTTTAAGGATGAGATTGAAAACTATCGTAACGGGATTGCTGAGGAAGATTTAGCGTTCACCAAAAATGCCCTGGTAAAGTCAAATGCCCGACGATTTGAAACCATCAGAGCTCTGCATGGCATGCTAACTTCCATAAGTGCTTACGATTTACCATTTGACTATATTAAAGGTGAAGAAGAAACCATTAAGTCAATGTCAATCGATTCACATAAAAAGCTGGCTCAAAAATTAATTCAACCTGAACATATGTTTTATGTAGTGGTAGGAGATGCTGAAACACAACTGGATGCATTAAACAATGTGGGTTTGGGAAAACCTGTTCTTGTGAAAAATTAAACCAACAGAAACCCGATTAAATCCGGATTATCCGGAACTTTCGTCAGTTTTTATACTTCTTTGGCTTTTAAGCCACGAGATACTACCCCGCTGCTGCTGGAGTAATGTGCGAGATTTAACACTCCCCTGCGATTGTATCGCAGGGGAGCGTTATCCGACTGTCACTCTGATCGGAATTGAATACTGAAGCAAAATCTTCGGGGACGGAAGTCAGAATTAAAGCTTCAGGGTTGAGTCCTGAACCTGTACTAATTTAGAAACTTAATGTCAGGCCGGCACCAAACGACTCCATAAGCTGTACTTTAGGTCCTATCTTCCCGGTGTCCGGATCTTCAATATCAATATCGTCGTCGTAGATGAATTGCATCACCAAATTGGCCGACAGATAATCGTTTACCTTCATATTCACCTTACCGGTCCAGTCAATGTCGATGTTACCAAAGTCATTGAGGTAATTGGTAAACATATCTATTTTGGTATCAAAGCTTACATTTTTCATAATTTCTTTGGTGTACTCAACTTTTACCATGGCACCCAATTCGCTACGCACGGTTTTACCGGGATCAACACCAAAAGCACCCTGATTGGATAAATCATCGTCGGTAACAAAAGTAAATTTGCCATTTGCGGCTGCAATGAGAACAGATAGATTATTGTTTTTATAGTCCATACCGAGACCAAAATTGAGGTAACCCGGAGACATAAACTTCGAGATCACTTTTTCTTTTTCATCATCGTAATTAATCCCTTTGGCAAACTGCGACTTAAAGTTTAACAATCCCGCATAATTCCATTTGCTGCTTTCTTTTGCCAGGTAACCAAATTTTGAACTCATATCAATCATGTCATCTGTTTTACGCCAATGCTCTTGTTCTTCTTTTAAAAAGCCATGACGTAAATCAAAGGTACTTTCCCAACTTACTTTTCCCTTTTCATAAGTGGTCTTGTAATTCGCCATGCCCACACCCGACATTGAACTTTTACCTCCGGCAGCCCAATTACTCAGCGACACCTGCGAAAAATTCAGGGAAATGTTTCCTTTACTAGTCCAAAGTGTATCTTTTTCAGCTTCTTTTTGTGCCCGTGCGAACCATGGAATTAGCATTAGAATTATAAGTAGTACCCTCATCTCTGTTTTTTATTTAAGAAGTAATAATTTTAAGATCAAGTTAAGGAAATACAACAACAGCATTCCAATATTGTTCGCAGAATAGCATTTGAATTCCAAGAAACAGCCTCAACCTTTCAAAAAGGTCCATATGAGTGTTACTGCAATATATGTATTCCAAAAAATGGCTTGTTAAAACCGATTTGCGAACGATTTATTTCGACCTTTTTTTCCATTGCTCCCGCGCGAGTTCCTGCAGGTCGGCAACTTTATCCGATTCATCAACAATCTCGAGGCCAAAAAGTGTTTCAATTACATCTTCCATGGTTACGAGCCCAACAATAGTTCCAAATTCATCGGCAACCATGGCCAAATGTTGTTTCTTCATAATCAGTATATCGAGCAATTTGGCCACCGTTATATAATCTTCAACAAACAATACCTTACGCCGAATTTCAACTGCCTTACGGGAATGTTTATCCTCTGCTATATTTTCCAGTATACCATCTTTTAAAATCAATCCGGTAATATCATCTGTTGTTTCGTTATACACAGGAATCCGTGAAAACTGAAAAGGATTATTTTCTTCATAAATTTCCCCCAAAGTCTGATTTTCGTCTAAGGTTAAAACCACACTTCGTGGCGTCATAATATCCTTCACCTTTTTGTTTTCGAGCTGAAGTAAATTGTGAATCATTGATTTTTCTTCTTTATCAATGGCTCCGCTTTTTAGGCCGGCATCTGCCATGGCAGCAACATCGGCTCTGCTTAAAACACTTTTTTCGCCTTCTTTTTTCAGCAAGCGTGTAATCCATTTGCTTACCCATACAAAAGGCGCCAGCGCAAAGAGTAAAAATTTTAGCGACTTAACGGTAAAAGGAGTTAGTTGTTTCCAATAAGTTGCACCCAGTGTTTTTGGTATTATTTCTGAAAGAATTAGAATTGCCAGCGTCATTAATCCGGCAATGAGCGACTCGTAAGTGGCCTCAAACAAAATAAAATCTGCTTTTGTGGTTCCGAATAGTTTACCTGCCTCAACACCTACCCCGATGGCTCCTGCTGTATGTGCAACTGTATTAAGTGTTAATATGGCCGAAAGTGGCCGGTCAATGTCTTCTTTAAACGCGCTTAAGCGCTTACCCATGCGAGGTTTTTCGCTTTGCATACGACTTACATACGATGGCGTAACACTCAAGATGACAGCTTCCCAAATGGAACATAAAAATGAAAAAACAATTGATACAATAAAAAAGAAAATTAGTGTGGCCATATTTTGTTATTCAACAATATTCAACGAAAATAGAAAATTAAGAGCGTCTTTAAAAGCGTAAATTTCAATAATAATCCACGAACGAAAAAGAAATGATTTAGGGACTACATCCAATTTGGTACTTCTGTTACATGCTTTGGTACTTCGCTGTTAGACTTCCGGTGCCAGGATCAACTAATTTTACACATAAGAAAACTGACTAATTCCTGGCTTCTAAAAAAATGAAGTAAAGAAGAGGATAGTCATGAAAACAGCCATAAATAATCGTAATCGTTATTCCTTCAAACTAACGGTTAGCTCACTTCACAAGCCATCTGTTTATTTGCAAATGGCTCTACTCTCAAACCCTCTGTGTAAAATTTAATTTTTTAAACCCATAATTTTTAAGTCATGAAAAATTTAATTGTATTCTTATTCCTCTTGTGCTTTTCTGTAATTTGCATGGCACAAGAACCGCTTCCCAGAACCGATAAAGACATTGATGAAGTGGTAGTTTCCCCTCCTCAGTTTACGGGGATTAAAAACGTAGTTCTCATGGACAACAATCCCGAAAACATGCTTCAAGCGTATATCCAGAAGAATATTAACTATCCCGAAGAAGCACTGGAAAATTTTAAGGAAGGAACTGAAGTCATAGAGTTTGTTGTAACAGAGAACGGAGAACTTCGTGATTTTGAAGTAATCAACAGTGTCAGCCCCGAAATTGATGCCGAGCTTATCCGGGTATTGAAAGAAACCAATGGAATGTGGAGGCCAGGCTTCAACAATACCAGGTCAGTGGACATGCCAAGAGTAGTATCAGTACCATTTTGTTGTTCTGTAACCCATTCAAAACATACGCCAACTGATCATTTCTATGAAAAAGCAGAAGTTTTATTTACTCACGGTACTAAGAATATGTTTCTTAAGCACAACTATAAAAAAGCGCTGAAAAATTTTAATGCAGCCGTCCGGTATTTACCATACGACAATGGTCTTTTAATAAACCGCGGAATCTGCCTTTACCAGCTTGGGGATAAAGAAGGAGCCCGAAAAGACTGGGAACGCATAGTGAAAAATGGCAGCGATATCGACATGAGCCAACTTGCCTTGGAATTCAAAGATTTTGAAGGATATTCAGAACTGGCGGAGATTTTGAGGAACAAATAGTTCTAATCAATTAAATGGCTCGTATTTCTTAAGAATCCATCTGTTTCTATGGACAGATGGATTTTTGTTTTTTACGATAGTGGCTTCGAGTATTAAGTTCACTGGTTTCGATAATACTTCGAAAACCGCTGAAAGTTACTGGCTAAAAATACCTATAGCTGTGCCTTATACTAAAATCAAACTCCGCTGAAATACGTGTAACCTCATAATATCCGATTTATTCATACACCAGGTGTTGAATAAAAAACTCCATCATCCGTTCGCGATTAACGGCAGTATGCCCGCGATCGGGCCCCACCTGTACTTCGAAGCTTTTACCTGCTTTTTGAAGCGCCTGGATGAGCTGAAGAGAATTGGATGGATGTACATTATTATCGGTAGTTCCGTAGTAGATCATCAGTTTCCCAACCAGATTATCGGCATAATTTCTCAGGTTGGCAGCCTGGTATCCTTCCTCGTTATTTTTCAAGAGGTTCATATAACGCTCGGTGTAAATGTTGTCGTAATTGCGCCAGTCCATGACACCCGAGTTGGCAACGGCGGCGTGAAACACTTCGGGGTGGCGCAAAATACAGGCTGCGGCAGTGGTTCCCCCATAGGAAGTACCGTAAACTCCTACCCTGTTTTTATCGAAATACGGGCGGTCGTATAAGGCTTTAATTCCTTCAGCAAAATCATCCTGTTCCACTATGCTCAGCTTTCCATATAGCTTATCCAGTAACTTTTTACCTTTCCATCCGGCATTTCTGCCATCGATATTCGCCACTAAAAATCCATATTCGCATAAGGAATTGGGCAGTGTAAAATTCTCGCGAACCTCGTTGCTTGCCGGGCCACCATAATTGGAAAGAATTAAGGGATATTTTTTATTTGGATCGAAGTTACTGGGAAAATGCAACATACCATGCAATTGGGTTTCACCGTCGGCTGAGGTAAACGTAAATATCTCTGTTTTCTTCAAACCCAGTTCATTAAATTTACTCAAGTCACTCTCAACAATTTTTTTAAGCACTTTCCCTTTTGCATCCAGTAATTGAGTGAATGGCGGGATATTGTGTGTTTGAGCGACATCAATAATATGGGTGCCATTGGGTGCCACACTTACACTGTGGTTTAATGCAGGATCGGTTAAACGCACATGGCCACTGCCATCTAACTTACAGCGATGCAACTGAAGTTTCATGTGATTATCGCCACTCCGCGCCATATAATACAGTAGCTTTTTCTCTTCATCCACTTTCACAACACCGGCAACTTCAAACTGGTGCCTGGTTATCGGATTTATCAATCCTTCCTTTAAATCGTACAAATAATAGTTTTTAAAACCGCTTCGTTCCGATTCCCAGATAAACCGCTTTTCATCTTCAAGATACTGCATAAAAGGCGTATTTTGCGTAAAACTGGCCGGCCATTCTTCGCGAACCACTACCCGGCATTGGCCTGTTTCAGCATGGGCAGCGGTCCATTCCATAATATCTTGTTTGCGATTGGTGCGGTGAAACAAAAGTTCCGTTCCATCTGGCGCCCATTCAATTTTATACACATAATGTCCGACAACATCATCACTGAATGGCTGTCCGTTACGTACATCAACGGTAATCGTTTTTTTTGTTTCCAGGTCGTAGATCATGAGGTCAACAACCGGATTAACAGCTCCCACTTTTGTATAGGCTTCAACGTTCATCGAATCGTAGATTTCGGTTTGTTCGTACTGCAGGTAGTAATTTCGAACCTTGCTCATATCAAAATGGTAAAATGCCAGCTTCTTATTATCGGGCGACCACCACATGGCGTGCATCTGCTTTAGTTCTTCGCCATAAACCCAGGTTGCTGTACCAAAAGTAAATTTTTCCCCGACCGAACCTTCGGTGCTTACTGCAATCTCATTTTTACCCTCCATATCGGTTATGTATACATTCCCTTCCCTGTATATGGCCTTCATGGAATTATCCGGAGAAGTTTCTTCCGTAAACTGTCTGCCTCGTTGCGGACGGCCGGCATATCTTCTTCGGTATCTCTCCATCATCGATTCCTGACTGCCAACTTTTTCAATTTCTTCCGCTTCTTTCTTCTTAACATCAAATCTGTAACGTTTACCATCCCAGTTGTATTCAAATGATTTTCCGTCATCGGCCCACCTGGCAGATACGCGTCCGGTCTTTACGGAGCCACGAATTTGTGGTGCTATTTCCGTGTAACGCTCATAACCCGGCATATTTTTAATCCATTGCTGTGCTGTACTTTTAAATGAAAAACTAAGAATAAAAAAAGAGATAATAAACAAGGCAGTTCTTTGAATACTCATGGTTAAACAGATTTTAATTGGTTTTTTCAAATTGGATGGTAAACATAAGGTTCCAAAATGAATTTTCAAAGAAGCACCTAAAGAATTGAATTTCCTAAAACTCAAAGCTGATTGTACTGAGCAATAAAAATCAGTTCTCTTTGTGTTTGATTAATTGTAGTGCTTCGGCAGAAGTTCGGACAGGAAGTTGGCAAAGGCCTTCACGGCATACATAAATTAAATCGTCGCCCACAACAAATCGATTTTGCAAGAGCGGAATTTCACTTTCTGAACGGGTATGCACCCAAAAAATATTGGGTTGGTAAGCATTTTGCATTTCTGCCAATAAAATTCCTGAGTTAATCCCACAAACAGCCACTTCGAAATAGGGCTCTGTAAGTTTAAGCATTAAGTTTCCCCAGTTGGCATAGGCCATGGGGTATTTCGAAAAATGGGGAGTAATGTAATGCAACATTTTTTGGGCCATGGCCAGGTACCCTGGTTGCCCAAAAATAAGATACAAGCGATGCAGATTATTGGCCATCACCGAATTTGCAGATGGAATGACATTATCCTCTTTTTGAAAATGATTACTCACCACAGAACTTGATCCTTCTTCCGAAAAATAGAATAATCCGGTGCTTTCGTTGTAAAAATGGGCTAAGCTGTATGCATACAGTTTCTCTGCCATGTGAAGCCAGTCTTCGGCACCACTCACTTCAAACAGGGAGATGCAGGCCTGAATGGTCAAGGCGTAATCTTCTAAAAATCCATCAATGGAACTTGTTCCCGCTTTCCAGTTCCGGTATAGTTTTCCCGACTCTGAAAGCTGGTTTTCTTTTATGAAACTGGCATTTTGAATGGCCAACCGAAGAAAATGTTCATCCTTAAAGGCTTTGTATGCGTCAAGCAATCCTTGAATCACAAGTGCATTCCACGATGTTAATGTTTTATCATCCAAACCCGGGCGTATTCTTTTTTCGCGTTCTTTCAGCAAAGTGGATTTCCATTTTGCACGCTTTGTTAGCAGCTGATCGTAGGTTAAATTATTTCTTTCTGCAAACTCAAAATCGTCTGAATCCCGCAAAAGAATATAATTGCCATGTTCCCATAATCCTTTGAAGTTTATATTGAAATAATCGGCAAATAGTGTATCGTCATCTCCGAATTTTGATTTTAATTCCTCTTCTGTCCACACATAAAATTTACCTTCTTCACCATCGCTGTCGGCATCCAACGACGAATAAAAAGCTCCTGATTCGTCCATTAGCTCGCGCTCAAGAAAATCAACAGTCTCATACACCACGCGTTTAAATTCTTCATTTTTAAATTGTTGAAATCCTTTTGAATAGATACTCAATAACTGTCCATTATCGTAAAGCATTTTTTCGAAATGCGGAACTTTCCATTTCTCATCCACCGAATAACGTGCAAAACCTCCTCCAACCTGATCATAAATGCCACCTCTGGCCATTTTCTCAAGTGTCGTATTTACAAATTCCAGAGCCCTGTCATCGTGCTTTACAAAGCCGTAGTAGAGCAAAAACTCAAGATTAACCGGCATCGGGAATTTGGGTGCTCCTGAATTTCCACCTTCAGTCATATCCCAGCGCGATTGCCAGCCAGCTACACCTTGCTCAAGTATTCTGGCATTTGCCGGTATTGGATTTTCCAATTCTTCGGCCAGCGAAACCTGTTGAATTCCTTCCTGTAATCGGGTGGCATAATCCAGTGCTTTTTGAGAATTTTGTTTGTAAAAATTCGCAACGGCATTTATATTTTTCATCCAGGCTTCCTTTGGATAATATGTACCGCCCCAAATGGGGCGGCCATCGGGAAAGGCGATTACATTCAATGGCCAACCTCCGCTTTGCCCCATCAGCTGAACAGCACTCATGTAATAATGATCAACATCAGGCCGTTCCTCCCTATCCACCTTTATGCAAATATAATTATCGTTCATTATACGAGCTACTGCTGTGTCTTCAAAACTTTCATGCTCCATAACGTGGCACCAGTGACATGCAGCGTAACCTATACTTACGAGTATTAACTTGTTTTCACGTGTGGCTTGTTTTATTATTTCCTCGCTCCACGGATACCAGTGCACCGGATTATGTGCATGCTGTAAAAGATAAGGTGATGTAGAATTTATTAATTCGTTCGTATATTTCATATTTTCCTTTTTTCCCCGGTGCAAATCCCGACTCCAAATAAAACTGCAATCAGAAGAATTGTTCTCATATGTTCTATTGAACAAGCTAAAAAGCATTTAGTTTTTGAATCCAGGTTCTTCTAAACAAGATGAGTGGCTTTGGCCTATAAAACTGAAAGGATTTTAATGCCCAATGGCATATATTCGCTATCATAAACCCAATTAGACATAGCGCAACATCAAAAAAACTCCCGGGTTGAAGCCGGATTTTTTTGCAACAAACTGAAAGTCGATCATCATTCACTTATGAAGCAAAGCACACATTTATCGCAATCGGTTGCTTTTATTTACAATTTATATAATTTCGCACTCAGAATTAAAACGAAAAATAGTCATGAATAAATTACTTAAAACAATTTCATTTTCACTGCTTCTTGTCCTGGTACTTGGTACTTTTTCCTGCATGGAGGACGACGTTGATAACAGGACAATCGAGCAGGAACAAAAGGAGCTTAATGAATTACTGATAAGCCTGATACAAGAGGGTTATGATGTAGATACCACTTCGCTTGGCGTATATTATTTGGTACACGAGCCCGGAACAGGGGCATACGTTATGCCCTACGACACCATAACCATTAGTTATGAAGGTTATTTAACTAACGGAACGAAGTTCGATGCTTCGGCCGACTGGAATGAGGACGGCGTATGGGAATTTGTATATTCTGAGGTAGATTTAGTTCCGGGTTTTAATGAAGCGCTGTCGTATTTGAACAAAGATGCTGAGGTCGAATTTATTATTCCATCATGGCTGGCTTACGGCGCATACGGCAGTCCTCCTGCAATCGGACCTTTTGAAACGCTCATTTTTGCAATTAAACTGGTTGATCATAAACCGCTGTCCTAATAAAATTGAACTTTAGGAACCTGTCAATTCAGTTTTTACAGTTTTGTACGAAGGAAAAACTACAAAATAGTTATCTTGCTTGAAACGATTAACAGATGAAAATTTTCACTGCTTTTGTAGTACTGCAGATCTTATTTTTAGTTGCTCCTGCCACTATTCGGTCTGCCAATTTTCGTTCTCCCAACGATACCACCTATATTTTTCTGAAAGATTATGGACTGGAGAAAACGCGTAAGAAAGACGGAGTAAAATACATTAACAGGGTTTTCGAAGACTTAGAAACCGACAAACCCAAAGTACTGGTTTTTACAAAAGGAACTTATCATTTTTATCCCGATGATTGTAAAATCCGGGAATATTACGAGTCGAACACTACAGATATCAATCCAAAGGTTTGTGCTTTTCTTTTTGATGGCATAAAAAACCTGGTAATTGACGGGCGTGGAAGTACACTGATTTTCCATGGTCAGATGCAGCCCTTTACCTTTGATAATTGTGAAAATATTACACTAAAAAATATAAATATTGATTGGGATAAGCCCTTAATTGCCCAGGGCGAGGTTGTAAAAGTAAGCGACCAGTACATTGATTTGGGAATAAACCATAAGGAATTCCCCCATCGTTTGGTGGATGAGAAACTGGTATTTGAAGTTTATGGCAACAAACGGAATGATTGGAAGTCAACCATGGAATTTGACAGGAATGGCAGGTATGTGGAGGTACAAACCGGTGACCAGGGCTGCCTGGGAAGGGGCTGGAACAACTACCGTGCCGAAGCAACCATGCCTGGAATTATTCGCTTGCACCATCAGTTTTTGAGGAAGCCAAAACCCGGTAATTATTTGGTTTTCCGTCATGCCGAAAGGGTACATTCCGGTGTTTTTATCTTCGAATCAAAAAATATTACCATTCAAAACCTGAACCTTTACCATGCCACAGGTCTTGGAATTTTGGCGCAATTCAGCCAAGATTTAACTTTTAATGCATACAGGGCTACTTCCAACCTTGCGAAGAACCACTATTTCGGAGGTGGCGACGATGGCCTTCAGGTTTCGAACTGCCGGGGTCAGATTACGGTTACCAATTGCGAATTTGCAGGTTTAATGGACGATCCGATTAATGTGCACGGTACCAGTGTCAGGATCCAGAAAATTATTTCAGATAAAGAATTAGAATGCAAATTTATGCACCATCAAAGTGTGGGATTAAACTGGGGACATGCCGGCGATCAAATAAGTTTTATTGAGAATGAAAGGATGAATTCACTCGGTACTGCTACAGTTGAAGTATTTCATTCCCTTACCAATGAAACATTTACACTCACTTTTTCATCAGCCATACCAAAAGAACTGGAAGTTGGCGATGCCCTGGAAAATCTTACATGGTCGCCCGATTTTACGGTTACCCATTCGCATTTTAAAAATTGCAGGGCACGTGGTTTATTGGTTTCAACCCCGGGTAAAGTTGTGATTGAAAACAATATTTTTGAATCGAGTGGCAGTGCCATTCTAATTGCAGGAGATGCCAACGGCTGGTTTGAATCAGGGGCTGTAAATGATGTGCTGATAAAAAACAATACCTTTACTGAATTGTGCAACACCAGCTCGTACCAGTTTTGCGAAGGAATAATATCCATTTATCCCATCATCCCTAAACTCGACGAAAAAACACCGGCGTTCCATAAGAATATCCGAATTGAAGAAAATCAATTTAATCCTTTCGATTATCCTGTTCTTTTTGCCCGCTCAGTCGATGGCATCACTTTCAGGAACAATACGCTTACTCGCAGCCATAGCTTTGAGCCATACCACAACCGGCAATTTACATTTACTTTCGAAAACTGTATTAATGTAGCGATTTCAGAAAATCAATTCTCCGATGATTTATTGGGCAAAAATATCCTTTTAAAGAAAACCCAGGCTTCAAGCTTAAGAACTGACCTGGATGAAAGTTTCAGCATTCAGGAATTTCAATAAAATGTAGCGAAGAATTGATGCCTTAAAATTGACTTCAGTTTACTGGCAAGAGATCACAATTTCGCCCGAACAAACTGCTCGTCATCAATTTAACCCGAAATCAAGAGGTTACCTTTTAGCTAATTTTGGAATATACTAGTAGAGGACGCTATTCTCAACAGATTTAATTTATTATTAGTTAGGAACCCAGTTAGTTGTAATTAACTGCTTTTTGAATTGACGCTTTTTGAAAAGTGGTTATGAATCAGAAAACCGTTCATGTTTATGAACGGTTTTTTTATGAAGAAAGGTTCGACCAATGGATGAGAACTTTTGAAGGCATGTATTCACGTAAAAACCGCCCTGTAACATACATTACAGGGCGGTTTAACTTACCTGTTTATATTTAGCCTACGCTTCCTTTCTGTTTTTCACAATCATGTAAAGTGCAATAAATGCAAATACCAGAATTGCCGGAAGAACAGCCATATTCCTCAAGGTAAACTGAGCACCCTCCGTTTGTATCGATTCACCCATAATTGGCAGTACCATAGATGTTGCCACAAATCCGGCACCACCCAAAATCGACATTCCGAGCGCACCACTCTTGGGCACATATTCCGAGGCCACTCCAATCATAGTAGGCCAGAAATAACAAACACCAACTGCAAATACAGCAGCCGATAGAACAGTCGTTACCGGTCCACTTGCAATGCTTAACAGCAACAAGCCTGCCACTGAGAAAACTGCAGATCCTAATAATACTCCTGTCGGGTTCAGACGATGAATTAAACCACCTGCAAAGAAACGGCCCACCGCCATTAATCCGGTTACAACGGCTAAAATAATCATCGGATGAATTCCGTTATCCGCCAATAAGGCATTAATCCACTGCGTTGTACCTAGCTCGGTTGAAGCCGTAAGCAACATACATCCGAAAATTAATGGAAACAGCAAGGTAATTTTGTTTACCAGTCTGCCTTCCATAATAATCATAACTGCAATAATTCCGATGATAATTAAAGGTGTGGCATAATTGGCTGTCACCGCATGCGAAACGGAAGGAGTAGTTGCTACTACAATCATGAATATTACGGCCAGTGTAATGGTATAAGGTGCACCAATATTTCGCATCATTTCTTTATAACTGACACCGGATGATACACGTTCTGTTTCCGGAATTTTCTGTCCGAAGAATAAAAAACCATAAATCGCCAGGGGAATAAATAACATGCCTACCAACACCTGCCATGGCAAGTTTAACGAATCCATAATTAAGGCCGCCAGGAGACTACCAATTACAATTCCTCCCGGAAACCAGACATGGA
>JBFEWU010000460.1:0-3388 GCA_041546215.1 Draconibacterium sp.
ATTATGAAAAAAATTGCATTTTTATTGATTCTGTTCGCCGTGTGCCTGGTTTCAAATGCACAGAAGAAAAGTGGAACCATTTACTCGGAACATGAGTCCATCGAGAAAACAAGAGAATTGTGGTCGGCCTTCGTGAAGGGAGATAGCGAAAAATTGTTGAGTTTTTTAACCGATAGTGTTCATGTCGTGATGAATGGCACCTACACGAAACAGCCAAAAAACTTTTTTAAAGAATCTATGGAATGGTGGTCTGGCGTGGAAAACCTGAAAGCAGGGGATGATGCGCAAGCCAATCCGGATGCACTTGAATATATAAGTGGTCAGGTCTGGGTACAGGACTGGATGAGAGTAACCGGAACACACCGGGAATCAGGAATACCTATCAACATTCATGTCCATAACTTGTACGGGTTTAATAAAGCGGGATTGATCCAGACTTTTTACCAGTATTTTGACGATAGTTTCTTTGACAAAATAAAAAATAGTCTCCAAAACCAATGAAAAAATCATTTTCACAAGGACTGGTTCGTCTTGGAACAGCTTGCCTGTTTATTACGTTTACGAACTGCAACTCAGGTTCAAAAAACAAAATGACTTTTTACACTTGATCCAACAAAGATTGGGATCGGCGGTTTCCAACCGCCGCTTTCTGCGCCATGTCATCCATTGAGCTGGTCCGTCCATAAGCTGACGGACCAGCTCAACTTTCAAACAACAAGCAGGCATTGACTGCAGCTTAGGCCGACATCCAACTTTTATTATATCCGGTATTTGGACTTTTTAAAATTGCAGATATTGCACTCTCACAGTGCATTTATTCATTTATTTTGCACTGTCATAGTGCATTTATTAGTATTTTTTGCACTATGTTAGTGCATATTCCCCGCTGCCACGCGATTGTATCGCATGGCGCAGGATGAATTTACATGAATTAAAATTTTATCTCTTTACTCTCCCCTTTTTTCAGTGCCAGCTCTATTTTTTCAGATTGATACACCACCTTTACTTCACCGCCACTGATCGCTTTTATACGCATTTGCGTTAACAATCCCTCGTCCCATTCCAGGTCAAGCTCAAAGTTACCCCTGGCTTTCAGTCCTTTTACCGCTCCTTTGCTCCATTGCCCCGGCAAGGCAGGTAACAAACGTATAATACCGGGCTCATGCGATTGGACGAGCATCTCGGCCATACCTGCCGTAACTCCCAGGTTACCATCTATCTGGAAAATGCGGGGCGGATGCAAATCAAACAAATTATTGGTCATTTGATTTTTAAGCAACTCATTGATATGCTTGTGACATGCCTGCCCATCCATCAAACGGGCGTAAAAATTAACCATCCATGCTCTGCTCCATCCGGTTTGTCCGCCACCGAATGACAAGCGTCGCTCAAGGGTTTTACGGGCAGCCTGGTAGAGTTCAGGCCTTGAAGGATTGATTTGTGATGAAGGAAATAATCCGTACAAATGCGAGATATGCCGGTGGCCGGGCGTGGCTTCCTCATAATCTTCAATCCATTCCATAATGGTGCCATTGGCGCCAACCTGAATCTGAGGCAAGCGGCTTAGTACCGATTGAATTTCATCGCTCAGCTCCGATATCCCCAATCGTTCTTCGGCCTCCAGACAGTTCTTTAAAACGTCCCGGATGATCTGTATATCGATGCTCGAGGCAACGGTATTCGCTAAGGCCTTCCCTGTCGCCGGATCAATGTATTCGTTTTCGGGCGAGTAGGACGGTGCTGTTACCAGCAGTCCATTGCTATCTTCCTGGAGAAAATCCATGATAAACCGGGAAGATCCTTTTAATATCGGGTATAAAGTCTCCCTTAAATAGGTAAGATCCTGGGTAAACTGGAAGTGCCGCCAAAGAGATTGTGTCATCCAGGCACCGGCCAGTGGAAAACTATAGCCCACGCTCACCTGGAAAAAGGCATTTGATCCCGATGGCGTTGTTCGTCCGAATACATTGCTGGTGGCATGAAGCATCCATCCCTCAGAACCAATATACTTTTGAGCGGTTTCATATCCCCGTTCCGTCAGGTAAACCAGGTATTCAGACAAGGGCTGAACAGTTTCGGACAGGTTGCACACATCGGCGGGCCAGTAATTCATTTGCAGGTTAATGTTCATGTGGTAATCCGACTCCCAGGCAGCCCACATATCCTTATTCCAGATTCCCTGCAGGTTCGCCGGCAAAACAGCTTTGCCTCCCGAGCTGGTCATCAGCAGATAACGCCCATATTGGAAGAGCACTTGCGAGAGATAAGGATCATCAAGGCCTTGCTTCAGCCTTTCTATACGAACATCTGTAGCTACGGTATCCTTACTTATATTCGCAAGGGTAAGGTCTACCCGCTCATACATGGCCTGGTGCTCTTTTACATGGGCAGCCTTTAAGCTTTTATAGTCCGATCTGGCAGCTTGTTCAACGGACAATTCAGCTTTTTTAAAACCATCAATGCCCTCGTCAAAGTTTAACTGCTCGAGACTATAATTCGTGGCAAGCCCCATTAACAGCGTAAAAGAGGTAGTATTATTCAAAAGAAGCAGGGAGTCATTTTCTTGAAAACTGCCATCTGCATCAATTACCCTCACCAACCCCGAAAACTTCATGTGAGCACCACCTTTACCCGAACCTCCGGCATTGTCATCATACCCCCTGGGATCATCGTATATTTGTCCTTCGATTTTTAACCCATTGCCCAACACGCTGGTAACAGCATCTTTATCCCGGTCAAATGCAAAACGAACATCTACTTTCTGATTTTCCAGACTCTCAAACCGATAAACCAATACATCATCCGAAAAGGAGACAAAGGTTTCTCGCTTAAACCGCTTTCCTTCTGTTTCGTAAAATACGGAGGCAATACCTGTACTTAAATCCAGCTCCCGGCGATAAGACGTTACACCGGAATGGTCAAAGCCAATTCGCAAATCGCCAAAAGGCTCATAGGAACGAAAGCATGTTGGTGAGGTAGCCAGGTGCTTCAAAGCATACTGATAGGCCTCATCAAACCTGCGTTCCAAATTGAGTTGCTGAAAGGTATGATAATGCGCTTGTACATTTTCAGGGTAAGGCTGTTCCGGACAGCCTGCCCATAAGCTCTCTTCATTTAGCTGAAGGTGTTCCTGCATTACATCGCCATGAACCATGGCCCCAACACGGCCATTTCCTATGGGTAAAGCTTCAAACCAATCGGCAGCCGGCTGCCCATACCATAATTTCTCGCTAAATGGTTCGCTTTTCCTGCACCCTCCGGTGATCACAAGAAATCCTATAAATAAAAATAATGTTCTGTTCATCGTTTATTGTTTGATAATCACTAATCTATTGTAAGTTGTCGTTGTTGTCATTGTTGTCGTCGTTGTCGTTGTTAGTCCTGTATC
>JBFEWU010000144.1:0-11281 GCA_041546215.1 Draconibacterium sp.
AAGAACGGTTAAACCACCATAGCCCGAATCGAAAACACCAATTGGAGCAGTTTTCATAAAAACAGATTTAGCGTTCAAGTGCGGTTTTGTATGCAGCGTCGTAAAATTTTCCAAGATTAGACCAATCGAAGTGTAGTGATGATTCTTCACATTTGTATCGCAAAGAAATTCTGTCGCGACGCGATTTCTGAACAAAGTCAAATAAAATATTGGCCAATTCTTCTGCAGCACGATTGAAATTTCCATCCGTGCGGTCGATTATATACATCCCACGTTCTTCATGATCGGGAATATTATTCACCACATAATCACCAAATCCGGCTAAATTACTGGTTACCGATGGTAAGCCACTGGCCAGACATTCAAGGGGTGTATATCCCCATGGCTCGTACATACTCGGAAAAATTCCCAAATGACAACCACGAACAAATTGTGTGTAGTCCATTTTAAACAGCGGATTAGTAGTTGAGATAAAATCGGGATGGTACACAATTTTAACATTATCGTGTCGGTTATTTACCAAATTCGATGTTCGCAGGAAGTTTAAAATCTCATCTTTGGCATCGTCTTCCAACATATGTGTAACCACTTTGGGCAGGTTATGTGTTTTCCAACTCTGTACATTCCGGCGTAATTTTAAGCGTAAATAGTCATCCACCATGGCGCTTAAATTCGGAAACGCATATGCTCCTGCAGCCGATGTTATCTCGGTATATAAACGTTGCCCAACCTGTTCTTTTATCTCTTCAACAACCCGGTGCACATCCTCAATTTGCGCTTTCGATTCCAGCACTTCAGGATTAAACGAATAAAAGGGACGTTTGGTAATAAAGAACGAAACCACTGTCATATCGGAACCCGCTTGCTGCATTTTCCAGTTTAGGCGTGCAAGTGCTTCAAGCGTAAGGTCGTATCCCTTATTTTGGTATTCGTACCTACCCGATGTAAAAAAGTACAAGGTTTTATCCAGGTCAAAAGGGTAACTCTGGAAAAAGTGTCCCATTACAAATTCATGAATCTTTTGTTTTACCTGCACATGTTGATTCTGGATTTGATGTAAAGCCTCGAAACGCTTAATATTTAAGCCATTGGGTAAAATCATATCGGGTGTTCTTCCCAACAAATGGGTACATTCCTTTGCGGTAACATCACTTACCGTAGTAAACACATGCGCTCCATGCGCCGAAGCCCGTTCAATTTCCGCAATGGGACGAACATTAAATTTATTGGCTTCTTTTTCCCAATCGTAAAAGGGCAGATGCTGGTAAAATCCAGTGTCGTTCATAGCCAGGTACCGCCCCAACAAAGTAGCATGGGTGGTAAAAACCGTTTTAATATTGAGGTTTAATTTTCGAATCCCCGGGATAGGGATACCCGCCATCCATTCATGAAAATGAGCAATAATATCATCTTCATAGAACTTCTCGTTGCACAAAAAATGAAAAAACTCTTTCACCTGATATCCAAAGGCAACTACCTTGTCCAGCAACTCATCTCCTTCAGGTATTGTAATATGATAATCGTTGAATAATTCGTGTTTTATATCACCCAACTTGTCGTAAACCGAGTAGGGATTAAAAAGTACTACGTTGGGTCTGCCCGAAACAATCCACTGTCCATAATGCACGTCAAAACCACGCGATTGCATTTCCAAAACCGCTTTACCGATCGGAGTGGAATAATCAGTGGCCGGATCAAAGTGTGCTGCAGCCTGATCTTCAAAATAAGGCCCGATCAAAAAATAATCGTCGACACCCCATTTTTTGATGACTGAAGGTACTTTCGACCGAATTACGGTATAGATACCCCCAACCTGGTTACAAACCTCCCAGGCAATTTCAAATAGCTTTGTCGACTTTACTTTCATTTTGGTCTCCCTTTTTTTCGTATGTTTTGCTGCGGCCATATTTTAGATTTTAGTTTGTAGTTTTCCTTCCTATTTCTTGGTATAAAAAAAAATTCCTGTATGTAATACTTTCAAAAGCCACGTCCCGTGTCTTTCCTGCCAATAAATATAGTTTTAATCCATAACGATTACAATAGGTTTTAAAATAAAATAAGAGTTAAGGTAAAATTTACCGTTTACATAAAATTAATACGTGTCAGCGCGCTTATTATTAAAACAACAAAACCACTCTGCATTGGAAATAAATAGGTTTGTTGTCGGTCTTCCTTCTTCGTTTTCCAGTCTGAAATTTACTGCGGTTTAAAGAAAAACAGGACTACAGCTTGGTAAAGCCGCAGCCTAATGGACTTTCATCCAGGTTTCGCAGACCTTCATAAAAAAAGCCACCCGCTAAAACGAGTGGCTTTCAAATATATAGGTATACAATTCTTCTTACTGAATTCCTAATTTAGCTTTTGCCAAAGGCAGAACGTCCAGACTTTCGTTTGATTTATAAAGAATGTTACGATTAGCTGCGCTCGTATCGAATACATAAAGCAATCCTTTTTCTTTAGCTACCTCTTCAATGGCCTTTTCGGCTTTTTCGAAAACAGGTTGCAAGAGTTCGGCTTGTTTCTGTTGAACCTGCATGGATGCACTTTGCTGGTAATTTTGAATACGCTGTTGCACATCTTGAATTTCAGCAATTTTTGCATTCTTTTTTATTTCTGATGCATCTGTTCCTAAAGCTTCAAACTCACCCAACTTTGCCTGGTAGTCTTTCTGCATTTCGCCTAAAATTTCTTCTAATTCACTCTGGAATTTATTGAATTCTGTTTCGGCAGAAGTTCTTTCGGGCATCACCTGAACAAGCGCCTGCAAATCAATGTGTCCGAATTTTGGAGTTTGAGCGTTGGCAAAGGTTATTGTTGTTACGGTAAAAACCAGAACAACCATCAGTTTCATTAAATTTCTCATAATCAATGTGGTCTTAAATTTTTGCATGCAAATATAGTATTAAATACCAATTAAAAAATAAATTCTCAAGCCGATTTTATCGGGAATTCCCATATTTCCTTTTTGATATCAACTATTGCATAATTTCGTATTAAACTTTTAAACAATTACTTCGGGCAAGGATTTATTTATACCCCAATTTCTGCAATACCTGATCGCTGAGATCGTAACGCGGATTCGTATAAAATAAAGTAGTGCCACCCGCTTTATCGAAAATCACAGCATAACTTCCATCAGTAGCAATTTCCTGTACAGCATTAAAAATATCATCTTGAATGGGCTTTACCAATCCCTGGCGTTTTTTGAATAAATCGCCACTTGGTCCAAAATACTTTCGCTGCAGAGTTTTATACTCTTTTTCTTTTGTGATAATCACATCCTCACGCTTGCGTTTCATATCTTCCGATAACAAAACACTTTCGGCCTGAAAATCCTGGTACATCTGTTCAATTTCGGCATGCATCGATTCTAGTTCTTTCTGATACTGCGACGACAACTGGTTTAATTGTTCCTGTGCAGCTGTGTAGGCCGGAATATTCTCCATAATATATTCAGAATCAATAAATCCGTATTTCTGCGCATTGGCAGCAACAACTATTGAAACTACTACTACTAGTGATAAGATTATTTTCTTCATGGCAAATTTCTTTTTTCGTTAAACTGGTTTTACACTATCATATTTTATGCCAAAACTTTATTTTTTAGAATTGCTGGCCAATCACAAAATGGAACTGGCTTCCTGAATAATCAGGTCCCTTACCCGGCACTTCATCAAAACCATAACCCCAGTCGATGCCCATTAAACCAAACATGGGAAGGAAGATACGTACACCAAGACCTGCCGATCGGTGCAATTTAAACGGCGAATAGTTTTGAAAATTAATTCCGGCATTACCCGCTTCCAGGAAAGCCAGAGCATAAATCGTTGCACTTGGTTTTAAGGTAATTGGGAAACGTAATTCAGAGGTAAACTTGGTATACATGTTTGATCCGTTATTGGGACTTAAGGCATAGTCTTTATAACCGCGTAAAGCCACATAATCGGTACCATAAATATTATAACCCGACATTCCGGAACCACCCACAATAAATCCCTCGAAGGGCGACCTCCGGTTTTCGTCGTAATAACCCAAGAATCCAAGTTCAAATGCCGTTTTTAGCACCAGAGTATGATCGCCTGACGGATTGGTAAGCGGATTAAACAATTGTCCTTTAAACAACCATTTATGGTATTCGATCCACTTGTACTTTTCACTGTTGGGCATAGTTGGATCGGAATAGTCCTTATCGTTAAACCACGAATAAGGCGGAGTGATTTTCATGGCCAGTGATATATTGGATCCCCTGCGCGAATACAAGGGATTATCAACTGAACTACGTCCGAATACCGTTTTAAAACTGAAGTTATCAAAAGTACCGTTTACCTGTCCATTTTCATCAGCAAGAAAATAGAAGTAACCTCCCATATTTCTCAGGTTATAATGTTCCAGTGAAAGTTCATGATATACAGTGAAGTAATCATCGGGCCACGATAAACGATATCCATATCCTAAGGCTAAGGCTGTAGTTTCCCATATCTGGTCATCATTTTCATTGCCATCATCCTCCGATTCGTAATTATATTGATACTGGGGATAGCCGTAGCCACCATAGCCACCATAACCACCATAGCCACCGTAACCACCGTAGCCGCCATAGCTTCCTGGATAGCCGCCGTAACCACCGTAGCTACCTGGATAGCCGCCGTAACCACCGTAACCGCCGTAACCGCCATAACCACCGTAACCACCACCGCCATAACCCGATTGATAGTATTTATTGGCACTATAATTAATTTTTGAGTGAGACAATGAAACGGAGAATGAGTTGGGTTTTTTACCACCTAACCAGGGTTCAATAAAAGATAAGCTTACTGTACGGTAGTATTTACCGCTGGTTTGGTAACGCAAACTCAGGGTTTGTCCGTCACCTGTTGGAAGGGGTCTCCAGGCTTCCTTATTAAAGATATTACGAACCGAAAAGTTCGCAAATTTTAAACCTACCGAACCAACAAACATCCCGGCTCCCCAACCACCTGAAAGCTCAATCTGGTCATTCGCTTTTTCCTGAAGCTGATACTCAATATCCACCGTTCCGTCTTCGGGATGCGGTTGTACATCGGGATTAATTGCCTCCGGATCGAAATGTCCCAACTGGGCCAATTCCCTGTACGAACGCATCAATAATGTCTTACTGAATAAATCGCCGGGATAGGTACGTAATTCACGACGGGCAACATGCTCGTGGGTTTTTGTATTACCCACAATCCGAACTTCGTTAATGGTAGCTTGCTTACCCTCGAAAATGCGCATTTCGTAATTAATAGTATCCTTATCAATATTTACTTCTATCGGATCGAGATTAAAAAACAGATATCCTTTATCCAGATAAAGGTTATTCATGCCTTCTTCGTTGTCGAACAGTCTTTTATCCAGGATCTTCTGGTTAAATACATCCCCTTTTTTAATACCCAGAGCCTGGTTAAGAATATGCGAGGGATAAACCGTATTCCCAATCCATCTGATATCTCCAAAATAGTATTTATTTCCTTCTTCAACACCCAAATCGATGTTCACCCTGGTTTTTTTCTTTCGCCCGAGCTCAACCTGGTATACCGAATCTTTTACAATAATTGCATCCCGATATCCCTCTTCATTGTATTTATCAACCAAATTCCCTTTGTCGTTTTTATATTCTTCTTCCAAATACTTTTTGGTTCTGAAGAAGTTGCGCAAAGCTTTCTCGTTGGTCTTTTTCATTGCCCGCTCAAGCGTATTTTCTTTTAATGCAACGTTCCCTTCAATTTCGATATTGTTAACTTTAACCTTTTCCTTCTTATCCACATTAATATCCAGAATAACAGCGTTATTTTGTGTTGTATCGTCACGTTGGACAATCGTAACTTCTGTATTTAAGAATCCTTTTCCATGGAAAATACCTTTGATGGTTCTTTCAGCACTGTTAATTTGGTGGTCGGTAATCTGGCTTCCACGTAGCAAAAGCACTTTTTCGGTTATATCGTCTGTTTCCGATTTCGACACGCCATAAAAATTAACATCGCCCAGTCGTGGTCGTTCCTGCAAATAAATATCAATCCAAATCTGGTCACCAATAACTTTGCTTGCCTTTATTTCCACATCCGAGAACAATCCTTGTTGCCATAATTTCCGGATAGCTGTGGTAATTTCATCGCCCGGCACCATCATCTCATCACCAACCTTAATTCCTGAGAGCTGGATCAAAAGGGTTTTATCTAAATATCTGATTCCAGACACCTGTACGTCGGCTACGGTGTATTTCCGCGGACTGGAATAGTAAATTGAAAAGTTTGTACTATCGGCATCCTGTGCAAGAAGCTGCGGTACAAATACAATAAAAAGGAATAATAGGCTTACTATTGATTTTTTAATCCTACTCATAAAATTAGCTCGTTAACTGTTCACTTGTTTTTCCAAATCGTCTCTCTCTGTTCTGATAATCAAAAATTGCTTCAAAAAGGTCTTCTTTTCTAAAATCGGGCCATAATTTCTCTGTAAAATACAATTCGGAATAAGCTACCTGCCACAATAAAAAGTTGCTGATCCTGTATTCGCCACTTGTACGGATAAGTAGCTCGGGATCTGGCACATTTTTGGTCGACAAATAGTTTTTGAACAGTTTATTATTTATTTTTTCTGGTTCTATCTTTTGGGTCATAACCTCGTTAAGTAGCTTTTTAACTGCCTCAACAATATCCCATTTCCCACTGTAGCTTAAAGCTAAAATCAGGTTTAGGCCTGTGTTTTCCTTCAAAAAATTAATACAGCCATTTAATTTGTCACGTACTTTTTGTGGCATTGCATTAACATCGCCAATAACACTCAAACGAACCTTGTTTTTCATTAGCGATTCGGTCTCAGCTTCAATGGCATGAACCAACAGCCCCATTAAAGCATCCACCTCTTCCTTCGGACGATCCCAGTTTTCGGTTGAAAAAGCATATAAGGTAAGGTGTTTGACGCCAATTTCGCCGGCACCTTCAACCACAGCACGTACCGACTCTACCCCGCTTTCATGCCCCATCACACGTGGCTTTCCGTGTTTTGCAGCCCAACGGCCATTCCCATCCATAATGATGGCAATATGCTCCGGAATATTATTTTTATTTAACCTGTCTCTGAACAATTCCATTACCAATTTTTTGCATCATAGGCCGGGCATGCTTTTTTGCCTATGTATATTTTATATGTGAGATGAACTCCCAAATAAGCCCCCCAATCGTTATTGTGACTGCCATCGTTATAAATAATCAACTCTCCTGTACTATTTCGGTGAGACAGCGGATCATCCAAATCATCAAGTTTATCACTCATGTATTTCCTCATCTGGTATTCGACACCTACTCCCAATCGCTCTCCAAGTGTAAACTTTACCCCCATTCCAAAGGGAATAGTTGGCACTGCCACTGCTTCTTCACTTCCATTATCCTGAACATCGCCAAGAGCATTTTTCACCAGCCATGGATAACTGGAATTAAAAACGGCAATTTCCAGTGGTCTGAAAAAATAATTGAAGTATGCCATACCTAGTCCGAAAGTCACGTACGGACTAAACTTCATTTTTTTCGAACCCAAAATATATCGCAGGTAATTTATTTCTGCCTGCACCGTAAAGTCCTCAACGTTTTTATCAAAACTCCACTCTGCATTCTCCACTAATCCTTCGTTGGCAAACTTCCCGTGCAAAAACATGGCTCTAACACCAATTCTTGCATTCAGATTATACCTGAAATAAGCCCCATAATTTAAATTGAACGTTTGAAATGGTGAGCTTTGGTCCATATCGCTCCAAAGCGCTGAACTACCTCCCCAAATTCCAATGTCAGCAGTCTTTTGTGCATATCCTGAAACAGTAATAAAAACTGTTACAAACACCAACAGTAATTTTTTCATTGTGGTATTCAAATTCATCTGTTTGTTATTACTAATTTTCATTGGTAACAGATGTAACTCCCAATAGTAATGAAACGAGAATACGCCTTTCATATTTTACCATGGTCGTTTCGTTTAATTAACTTTAGTTTCGGACATGTTATCTGTATCGCTTCATTCAATTCTTTATATAGAAAATCCACCCCCGTTTTTTTAGCCTGTTTTTTCCGCAAAAACCCGTAAAAAACCATACTTCAACCCGGACATAAACTCTTTCGTAAACAACTGAATATCAATGAACTTAATCGCTTAATTGCGTCACAACTTTTGCTTTCAAAAGCTACAAAAGTAATATAATTCTAAAAATAACATACCCCTTTGTTATTATAAAACCGAAACAAAGATTAAAAATTGTTAAGTAGGCCAGGGAAATTCAGTTCCTACGGTCGATTCCCCACATTAACTTACTTCTCAATGTATTAAAAAACGGCTGTCCCGGAAGTTCAAGAGTCTTCAATTTAAAGCCTGCCTTTTTTACCTTTAGAATGGTTGAAAACTCAACCGCTGCTGAACGCGAATCCAGGGAAGTAAGGTAATGTGTTCCCCGACCTTCCACACTTAAAGTAATCTCGCAATTATCAGGTACAACAATCGGGCGAATAGTCAGATTATGAGGAGCCAGTGGTGTAATCACAAAATTGGCAGAATTCGGCGTTAAAATTGGGCCCCCAACACTTAGAGAATAGGCCGTTGAACCCGTGGGGGTTGATATGATTAATCCATCAGCCCAATAATTGTTTAAAAACTCGCCGTTTATATAGGCTTTTATGTTCAGCATCGATGAATTATCTGTCTTTAAGACGGTCATTTCGTTCAATGCATAGTTGAAATCCAGATTCTCGCGATCTGAAAAATCTATTTCAAGCATCGAACGTTCAACCACCTTGTATTTATGATTAAATATATCATTTAAAGCCTGGTTAACTTCTTCTTCTGAAATATCAGCCAAAAAACCCAATCGACCACCATTTACTCCAATTATGGGGATATCGAAATTGCGGATACTTAATACCGATTGCAAAAATGTGCCATCGCCTCCAACACTAAAAATAAACTCGTTATTAGTATCAAAATCGGTAAAAGAATGAAAAAACGACATATAATAGGTGGTAGTTTTTAAGTCCTCAACCAAATGATCATAAAAGGGCTTATAAAGCTGAACCTCTATTTTATGTTCTTTTAAAAAACTAAAAAATTCCTGTAAAACAGGAACAAATTCATCGGAAACTAATGTGCCAAAAACTGCAACCTTCATTAAAATATGCTTAAATATTCATGAACTTCATAAACTGATCGTATCTGTCCTTGTACAAATCGGTCAACATCGAGCGGTCCTGATAAACAGCTTTCACCTTATAGTCGTAACGCATTAAAGCCTGAACAACTCCCGATAATTCCTCTGAATCCAATTTTAAAATTACATCCATATTATTTGTACCCGGTTTTCGGTCGATAAAGAAACTCAAAATTTTCACATCATTGTTCTCAATTATCTGGCTAATTTGCGAAATGGAATAATCATTCACATTCAACTCTAAAACCAAAACTCCACCCAGTTCTTGTAAGGAAAATAAGTTGGCAAATCTTCGAGCCAAATCATACAAAGTAATCGCCCCTATATAATAATGATCTCCATCCAGCACCGGAAGTACACTAATTTTAAGCTTGTACATTAAAATGGCCACCTCAAAAATGTGTTGGTCCTTATGCGCATGTGTCGTATCCAACTTATCTAACTTGCTTGCAATTGCTTCATCAACCAGGTTTAAATCGTAAATGAGCTTATCCGAAACTAAACCCAGGTACTTCAAATCATCAACAACAGGAATGTGCGATACTCTAAAAACGTCCATATGACTTAGTGCCTTTTTCCCTTTCTGTGAACTTTCAACCGAGGGAACTACATCCGATATTAATCTTTCTGCAAGCAAATCTTTTCAAATTAGGTGATCGGTTCAGCCCGAAAATTGTAAATTGCGTTTTTAAATTTATGAAGCATGACCAGACTAAGTGTAAATATAAACAAAATAGCAACACTGCGAAACTCACGCGGAGGCAAAATGCCCAGCGTAAAAGAGGCTGCCATTAAATGCCAGGAATTTGGAGCACAAGGAATTACGATTCATCCACGTCCGGACGAACGACACATCACGCGAAAAGATGTTTACGAGTTAAAACCTTTAATCAGAACTGAATACAATATTGAAGGGTACCCCAGTGAAGATTTTTTGAAGATGGTGATTGAAGTGCAGGCCGATCAGGTTACACTTGTTCCCGACACGAATGAACAACTTACCAGCGACCACGGATGGGATACCTGGAAACAGATGGGATTTCTGAAAGAAGTAGTTGCCCGATTACAGGAGCATGGCATTCGTACTTCTGTTTTTATCGATCCCGATGAAAAAGCCGTTGAAGGTGCTGCAGAAATAAAAACCGACCGCATTGAACTCTACACCGAACCATATGCGACACTTTATCCGATCGACAGGAACAAAGCCATTGAACCTTTTATTACAGCGGCTAAACTTGCAGGAAATCTTGGAATTGATGTGAATGCCGGTCACGATTTAAGCCTGGAAAATCTGAACTTTATGCACCTTAAAATTCCAAATCTGAAGGAAGTATCAATTGGACATGCACTAATTGCTGATGCCCTGTATCTGGGCATGGAAAAGACCATTCAGAAATACCTGGATTGTTTAAGGTAAATTCCAGGTTACTGCTTCAAGCATTAAACAAAATGATTGTTGAAACAAGTATGGTAATATCGTGCACAAAGGATACGTTTGGTTTGTGGATTCCACCCAACCGCTGGGTACAATATAAGGAATAACAATGCATGCTAGCAGGCATACTTTTGCTACTGGAGGATGCTATTCTACTGCAATATCGAAGAAGACACTTAAGCAAATAGACACATCCACCTTTACTATTTTAAGGCAATAGTTTTATATATTATCCTAAAAAACGTAACACTTCAATCGTTAATAATCAAGTCTATTTCATTATACAAATGGAACAGAATCCCTCAAATTAGATTGAGGGATTCTGTCCATTTTAACTAACTAAACTAACTAAACGGCTAAAAAATAGTATAAGTCCGAAATTTACTGTTCAACAACTTCCAGCTTAAACTCCTCAAATGTAATGTCTGTATCAACAAATACCAGAGAATCATTTGCCTGATAAGTATTCCCCCCGTCTTCATAAGTATAATTAAGATAGATCGTTCGATGTTTTTTACCATTGTACGCCTCTGCTCCGTTATCATCTTTTGAGAAATAAGAACCAGAACCGCTTACCATTACTGTTGTTCCATCTTGTTGAGAAACATTTATGCTTTTATTAACTTCATCAAAAGTTAAAA
>JBFEWU010000165.1:0-10180 GCA_041546215.1 Draconibacterium sp.
CGGACGGAGAAGCGATCTCATCCCGATCAGCGCCAAGCCCATCTTGTAGCGTTCTTCCCTTGAGCTTTGAGCTTCTTCCTTTCAGCTTTCAGCTTCGAGCTCCTTTTTCTGAGCAACGTGCTCAATTAGTCAATTCATGGTTGGCTGAAGATCCGAAAATCCGAATATCTGAAAATCCTGACCTCATTAATCAATAGACAATAATAATTAATCAATTCCTGTTATCTCCGGTCTTCGGACTTCCGTCTTTTCCGTTGTCATAGTTGTCATTGTTGTCTGAAGATCCGAAAATCCGAAAATCTGAATATCCTGATTAATCAATTACTGTTGTCTTCCATCCAAATCTTCAGTTCCAATCCTACAATTCGAAAGGAAGTTTACGAACAAACTCAATGGCTTCGGGCGTAACTTCTGCCTGCATCGGGATGATTTCAACGCCACTCCTGAAAGCCATTTTCAAGGCCTCTGCATAATCGGGATCTATTTGTTTGGCCGGTGCAAAAACAGATACATCACTGCGCTGAATAACATACAGCATAACAGCTCTTATCCCCTGCTTTTTTACCTCCATTAAGGTTTTTAAATGTTTTTGTCCACGAGTGGTCACGGCATCCGGGAACAAGGCATATTTCCCCTCTTTCATCGAAACATTTTTTACTTCAACAAAACATTTCTCCCGATCATTTTCAGCATAAATATCAAAGCGTGAATCGCCAAATTTCACTTCTCGCTTCACAATGTCATATCCAGTCAACTCAGGAATTAGGCTCTCTGATATCGCTTCAAATGCCAGTTTGTTGGGATTTCCGGTATTTATTCCCACCCAATCGCCGTTTATTTTAATCATCTCCCAGGTAAACCTGGTTTTGCGTTTTGGATCGTTCACGGGCGTGAGATACACCGCTGCCCCCTCTTCCAGACAACTTTTCATCGATCCCGAATTGGTGCAATGTGCAACTACTTCGGTTCCGTCTGCAAGTTCTATATCAGCCAAAAAACGTTTATATCGCCGTAATAAAGTGCCTTTTACAAGGGTGTTGTCGAATTTCATACCAGGGCTGCGAACATTAAAAGTTTAAAACTATTACAGGTCGTAGAAAAGGAACCGTTCTCATGGAAAGACGATTCCCAATTTAAATATTACATTCCTTAATATAAGTGCTGCCTAAGAGCCCTCCCGTCTTGAAGTGCTCTTTGCTCTTTGCTCTTTGCTCTTCTCGAACAAAATTGATATTACAATTGAGTCCGGGCAAAGGGAACCACGTTTTGGTCAACAAATTCTTGATTCAAATATTTATAGTACCCGGTTATTGCTATCATTGCAGCATTGTCCATTGTATATTCAAACTTTGGAATGACCAGGTTCCAACGCAATTTTTCGGCATTTTCTTTCAGGGCATTTCGCAAACCTGAATTTGCCGATACACCCCCTGCTACTGTTATCTCCTTAATGCCTGTTTCCCTGGCAGCACGTTTTAATTTGCTCAGTAATATTTCGATAATTGTATGCTGCAACGAGGCACATAAATCTGCTTTGTTATCTTCAATAAAATTTTCATTTTCCTTTAAATGATCACGCAAAAAATAAAGGAAATTGGTTTTTAAGCCACTGAAACTATAATCAAGTCCCTGAATTCGTGGACGCGAAAATTCAAATTTTAAGGGATTGCCTTCCCTGGCCAGCTTATCGACATGTGGTCCGCCGGGATAAGGAAGTCCCATTACTTTGGCGCATTTATCAAATGCTTCACCGGCTGCATCATCAATGGTTTGACCGATCACTTCCATGTGGAGATAGTCGCGTACCAGTATAATTTGTGAATTTCCACCCGAAACCAATAAACACAAGAAAGGAAATTTTGGTGGATTATATTCAATCCCATTTTCTTTAATAAAGAGTGCCAGTACATGTCCCTGCAAATGGTTTACATCAATCAATGGAATTCCGGAAGCCAGCGAAAAGCCTTTGGCAAAAGAGGTACCAACCAGCAGCGAACCAAGCAATCCCGGGCCACGTGTAAAAGCCACGCCTGAAATTTCGTCGCGTCGAATACCGGCTTTTTTAATGGCCAGGTCAACCACGGGAATAATATTCTGCTGATGAGTCCGTGAAGCCAGTTCGGGGACAACACCACCATACTCCTCGTGAACTTTTTGGCTGGCAACAACATTCGACAGAATTACTCCATCACGAACTACTGCAGCCGAGGTATCGTCGCACGACGATTCAATTCCAAGTATAGTTATTCCGTTTTCTGTCATACAAATTTTTTCCTTTTTAACGTTATTAAACAAGTTATATGCACGCTGGTTTATATTTTTGTATTTATTAAAAAATAAAAGTTAACAAAACGAAGTAAACCTTACAGCATTATTGATTGAAAAAGTTTATGTTCGCTTTAAAATTGCAAAACTATCAAAAAAGGCTGGAAAATAACCATTATCGTGTTAGCAGCGATTATATCGTTGCTGGCATTTAGTTATTTGATCCTTCAAAACAGCTGGATACAGACACAAATCACAGAAAGAATTGCTGGTCGTTTATCGAAACAACTAAACACAACAATATCAGTTGGAAAAGTTAATATCGGATTTTTTAAAACCCTGTACCTGGAGGATGTTTTAATTGAAGACCAAAATAATGACACTTTACTTTACGCTCAACTCATTGCAGCCAGAATCGACACCTTAAAAATAAAGAAACGTCGTCTGTCAATAAGTCAACTCACATTAAAAAACAATAAACTATACATACAGCGTGATTCAACCCACTCCTTTAATTTTAGTTTCATACTGAATGCTTTTGATGGCAAACAGAACAAAGACACTGCAAATGGATGGGAGACCAGCTGCAATTCGTTTAATTTCAATAATTTAAATATTAATTACACCGATGTTCGCAGCAATAAGAACACACATTTTCATGTTCACAATCTAAACGCCGGCATATCCGACTATCATAGCATTTCCAATTCGATATCGTTTGATTTAAATCACTTCAGCATGAACGATGGAGGCAATTTGAGGCTTGAAAATGCTATGGCAAATGTTGCTATTGATCAGGGAAAAATTCAGGTCAGCAATTTTTACTTAAAGAGTTCTCATTCGGAACTGAAAGAGACTGAACTGGAGCTTGATTTTTACACCCCCGGCGATTCTCTGAAAAGTTCCTACGATCTTCACTTACGGATTGGCAAATCAACGATCAGCTTCAGGGAACTTGGAGAACTTCTGCCCGGGCTGAAAGGCATGAACCAGGAAGTTGAATTATCGGGTTTGATTTATGGTGATTTAAATGACCTGAAAGGTAAGAACATGGTTTTAAATACCGGAACCAGTACAGAGGCTATACTCGATTTTTATGTCAACGACATCATGTATCCTGAAAGAATGTACCTGTTTTTTGACTTAAAACAATCGGCCACAAGCTTTTCAGATCTTGCCAACATTCGTTTTCCCAATGGTTCAAAACGCAAATACCTGGAGTTTCCTGAAAGTTTCTATAATGCCGGGATCGTTAAATTCAAAGGTAATTTCAGCGGATTCCTCACCGATTTTGTAACCTTCGGAACCCTTGAAAGTGAAATGGGATCGCTTACTACTGATATCCTGGTAATGCCGGAAAAAGAGGGAGCTCTTTATTACAGGGGCAATCTGTCGACCATTGATTTTGATCTTGGGAAACTGTTGCAGCTTCATAATTTAGGGAAGTTAACTTTTAGTGGATTGGCAGATGGTGACTTTCATAAACAAACAAATACCATATCGGGTATTTTTAAGGGTGATGTTTCAGAAATCGAGTTCAACAAATACATCTACAAAAACATTAAATTCGATGGTATTTTATCGGAGAAAATGTTCGATGGGCTATTGAGTGTAAACGACCAGAATTTACAATTTGCATTTTTGGGTACGCTCGATTTAAACAAAAAAATTCCACGTTTCGACTTTGATTTAAACCTCCGAAAGGCACTGCCTCATAATCTGAACCTGGGAAGAAGTTTCCCCGCTGCAGAAGTGGCTTTTAATATGTTCGCCAATTTTAAGGGCGACAAACTTGATAACCTGGATGGATCCATTAAAGTTGCAGAAGGTTATTACAAAAACCGGAACGGACAAGTGGATCTTGGGGGAATGGAGCTAAAAACACTTGACAACAACCACAATTCACTGCTGTTTACCTCTGATTTTTTAGATGTTTCAATAAATGGAAACTATTATTTCAGATCCATTGGAAATGCTTTTCAGAAAATACTTCATCATTTTATTCCTTCTATTGGGTTTGAGTTGTCGGAAAATACACCAGGCAATATTTTTGATTACCAAATAAACATGAAAGAGATAAACAGGCTTTCGAAAATATTTGTGCCGGAATTGGAGCTGGAAACGCCATTTATACTCTATGGAAGAATGGATGAACCAAACAACTATTTTGAGTTCAACGGTAGTATACCCGGGGTAAAATATAAAAATTTATGGGCACGACATATTTTTATTGGTAACCAAAACAATGAAAACGACATTTACTCTTCTAAATTTAGAATAAGTGAGTTATTCAACCGTAACGGATTGAAACTTTACAATTTCAAAATCGATTCAAAGGTTTCCGATAATGTGCTCGAAAATACGATTTCGTGGAGTAATTTCGAGGAACTCACTTATAGTGGTTCCTTAAAAACACATACCGAATTTTCGCGACCGGATACGGCCGGGCACCACCACATTAAAATTGAAGGTCTGCCCTCTCAAATCTATATTGCCGACACTTTGTGGACCATCGATCCTTTTCATGCTCTTATCGACTCTTCTTCAATTGTCATAAACAAATTTAGCATTAGCCATGGAAAACAGGCCTTTAAAGCCGATGGAAAAATTACGGACACCAAAGGCGATGTATTGCAAATGACATTTCAAAATATTGATTTGGCCTACCTGGATAAATATTTAAATCGGGAGGTGGAATTAGAAGGAATTATTAATGGTACTTTAGGTATTGCAAGGACCTCTGAAGCACCGGCAATTCTTTCAAATTTAAACATCAGTAATTTACGGTACAAGAAACAACTCATGGGCGATATTTCATTGCTTAGTCAATGGAATCAATTTCAATCTACAATCGATTCTGAATTAAAAGTAATCCGAAACAAGCGTCAAAACCTGAAAGCATTCGGTTACATAAAACCTTCAACCGGAGAAGTTCAGTATTATGCCGAAATTGACAGTCTTTCTTTAGTCGTACTTGAAACTTTTATGAAAAGAAATTTTCATGACTTTAAAGGTACTGTCAATGGGAAAGCCGAAATTAACGGAACTCTTGACAATCTTAATTTTTATGGTTCAATGCTGGGCTCAAATGTGGGATTAACCGTGAATGCAACCCAGGTACCCTACCATTTTACCGATACCGTTCACTTCAGAAACGACACCATTCTGTTTGATGCCATTACGGTTTACGATGATGAAAATAATCCCGGAAAATTTGATGGGACCATCGTTCATCAGAATTTTAACAACATGTTTTTTGACCTGAGTTTTAGTTCAGAAAGAATTAGGGCAATGAACACTACATCGCGTGATAACGAACAGTTTTACGGCACAGCAGTAGCCAACGGGAAACTTGAAATTAAAGGAGCTGACAAGCAAACAAAACTGACTGGTACGGCAACCTCTCTTTCGGGAACTGATATTAAAATATCGATGGAAAGCGAAAGCACAGTTGAGCAATATGATTTTATTGAATTTGTAAAGACATCAGAAAGCAAAACAAACGATTTTTTTGAAGAAGCGCAAAAAGAGAGAAAGGGTGAATATAGCCTGAGTTTAACCATTGAAGCCACGCCCGATGCCAAAGTTCAACTGATTTACAATTCGCAAATTGGTGACATAATAAAAGCCCAGGGAGAAGGAATTTTGCTCTTCGAAATGGATAACGATGGAAACATGTCTCTATCAGGCAACTACAATCCCACCAAAGGAGATTACCTTTTTACCTTGCAAAATGTACTCAATAAAAGGTTTACCATCGAACCCGAAGGTTCAATTATCTGGTCGGGCGATCCATACAATGCAATCATTAATTTAAAGGCCATATACAAACTCAAAGCATCTACCTACGATTTATTGATGAATGAGGAAAATGAAAGCCAACGTAAACGCATAGCCGTTGAATGCATTATTGAACTGGAGGATGAACTCATAAATCCAACCATCGGTTTCGACATAAACTTTCCAAATGCCGATGAAAGAGATAAGGATGAGTTATCTCCATTTTTCAATACTGAAGAAGAAATGAATAAGCAAATTCTATCGCTTATTGTATTGGGGAAATTTTATACCCCGGAATACCTTCGTGGCACCTACGAAGCACAAAATACAAATATGCTGGGAACCACCGCCAGTGAAGTGCTGTCTAACCAGTTAAGCAACTGGCTTTCGCAAATTAGGGATGACTGGGATATTGGCGTAAACTACCGTCCGGGAAACCAGGTTACGGATGATGAAATTGAAGTTGCCCTGAGCACCCAAATTTTGAACGACCGGGTTACTTTAAACGGCAACATCGGAAATAATGTAAACCAATACGGAACAGCCAACAACAGTGGCAGCCAAATTGTTGGCGATTTTGAGATGAGTGTAAAACTGGTGCCAAACGGTAAAATATTGTTGAAAGTTTATAACCGTTCAAACAACAACCTGATTTATGAAACCGCACCTTACACACAGGGTGTTGGTCTTTCCTTCAAGGAAGAATACAATTCAATCGATGAACTTTTCAAAAAAATTGGCTCACTTTTCAAGAAGAAAACCAATTAGATAAGTCCCTCAATACAAACAACATAAACCCCACACAGTAAAAAAAAATAAAAAAAATTGATCGAATTCCTTTTATTCTATCCGGCTTCAAATATTTTTGTGTTCTTAATTAAAAAAACTCATACCTAAAATTTGTTACTATGTTTATATTAATGGTTGTTGTATTTGTTCTGGGTTATACTGCAATTGCACTGGAACATCCACTTAGAATTGACAAAGCTGCCTCGGCATTAATTATTGGTAGTTTGTGCTGGGTTGTATACATGCTGGGCGCTGAAGGAATCCTTCATATGGGATTTAGCCCGTCGTGGACTGATTTTCTGGCCTCACACCCCGACTCACATGGAGCACATGCCATTCAGGATTTCATTGTACATTATGAAATCATTCATCACCTGGGTGAAATAGGTGAAATTTTGTTCTTTTTATTGGGTGCCATGACGATAGTTGAAGTGGTTGACCAACACGAAGGATTTAAAATCATTACCGACAAAATTAAAACCACCAACAAGGTTAAGCTGCTTTGGATTCTTAGTATTTTAACTTTCTTCATGTCTGCTCTGCTCGACAATCTTACCACAACCATTGTTCTAGTTGCCCTGCTGCGCAAACTTATCGACGAAAAACAAACCCGCTGGTTTTTTGCCAGTATGGTAGTTTTAGCGGCCAACGCAGGTGGTGCATGGTCGCCAATTGGCGATGTAACCACAATTATGCTTTGGATTGGCGGACAAGTAACTGCTCTTAAAATTATTTCTAATGTTATCCTGCCAAGTATCGTTTGCATGGTTGTACCCCTGGGCATCCTGTCATTTACCATGAAGGGAAATGTAACACGACCTGTTTTCGAGGAATCGGATGAAGAATACACAACATCACGCGAACGCATACTGTTCTTAATCCTGGGTGTTAGCGGCTTGTTATTTGTTCCTGTTTTCAAAACATTAACACACCTTCCTCCTTATATGGGCATGTTGCTTTCATTGGGAGTTCTGTGGACAGTGGGTGAAATTATTCACCGCGACAAACCTTCCGAGATTAAGGATAAACTAAAAGTAACAGCCATTCTTCAAAAAGTTGATGTTCCAACGGTTCTCTTCTTCCTGGGAATTCTTTCGGCTGTAGCTTCGCTCCAGTCGGCCGGTCACTTAAACATTTTAGCTACTTATCTCGACGATAATCTGGGTAACATATACGCCATCGATCTGGCCATTGGTGTTCTTTCGTCCATTGTTGACAATGTTCCTTTGGTAGCTGGTGCAATGGGCATGTATCCAATTAATGAAGTGGGTGCTGCGGGCTACGATACATTCTTTGTACAGGATGGCGCCTTCTGGGAATTCCTTGCATATACCGCCGGAACAGGTGGCAGTATGTTAATCATTGGCTCGGCAGCAGGTGTTGCGGCAATGGGACTTGAAAAAATTGACTTTATCTGGTATTTGAAAAAAATATCCTTACTGGCATTGATTGGCTATCTGGCAGGTGCTGCTACCTATTATGTAATGTTTGCCTTGTAAACTATCAATACGGTTTTGTTCATAACTCGGTATTTTTGAAGTAACAAGCAAAATAATACCGTTAAAATATTACTTATTTTTGCGGGGTATAATAATAAAGGTTATACCCCGTTTTTATTTTTAAGAATTGTAAAAAATAATTTGGTACTCATGTTGAACTTATTAATGATTCAAACCGATCTTCCTCAGGAAATGGAAGCCATTGCAACAGAACCGGAAGGAATATCCACGAAATTTATCGATTTGGCCATGAAAGGTGGCTGGATAATGATTCCAATACTTGTGTTGTCAGTCATTGCTGTGTACATTTTCTTCGATCGCTATTTTGCCATTCGTAAAGCCGGAAAGTTTGACTCGGATTTACTTGAAAAAGTAAAAGTGTATATTACTTCGAATAAGATCGATGCAGCCATTGCTCTCTGCCGGAGCAATGCAAATCCAGCTTCAAGAATGCTGGAGAAAGGAATCAGCCGGATTGGGCGTCCGCTAACGGATGTAAATGCAGCCATTGAAAATGTGGGTAACCTTGAAATTTCAAAGCTTGAAAAAGGGCTTCCGGTACTGGCATCGGTAGCTGGCGGAGCACCTATGATTGGGTTCCTGGGCACTGTAATGGGAATGATTCAGGCGTTCTACGACATGTCAAATGCAGGTAACAATATTGATGTAACGCTGCTTTCAACAGGGATTTACCAGGCCATGGTAACCACCGTAGCCGGATTAATAGTAGGTATTATCGCTTATTTTGCTTACAATATTTTGGTTTCCAATGTCGAAAAGGTCGTTTTTAAAATGGAAGCGACTACTTCCGAGTTTATGGATTTATTAAACGAACCTGTATAAATCAAGTCAATGGCTTTAAAAAAGAGAAATAAAGTAAATGCAGCTTTCAGCATGTCGTCCATGACTGACATCGTATTTTTGTTGCTGATTTTCTTTATGGTAACCTCTACATTAATTGCGCCTAATGCACTGAAATTATTGCTCCCTCAAAGTAATAACCAAACTGCAGCCAAGCCAATTACTACCATATCGATCACACCCAACCTGAAATACTACATTAACGATAATAACAATGTAAAACAGGTTGCTTTTAAAGAAATAGAACCATTTCTTCAGAACAAATTTGGAACAGGTAACGACGACATTTATATATCATTGCATGCCGACAAATCTGTCAATTGGGAAGAAGTTGTCAAAATTATGAACATCTGTAGACGCAATAAATATAAAATGATTGCGGCTACCGCTCCTGAATAGGCTCTTAAAGGACAGAAGTTCCAGATGAAAGAAAAAAGAGAAGAATATAGTGAAAAGAGAAAAGGATTGATCGGAACAATTGTGTTTCATACCATTGTTTTGCTTCTGTTGATTATTCTTGGCTTTTTCACTCCGCTGCCTCTGCCCGGAGAAGAAGGTATTCTTGTAAATTTTGGTGATACTGAAAATGGCATGGGCAACAGAGAACCAAGTCCTGCCCGTAAACAAAAACAAACACCTCCGCCGCCAAAACGTGAAGAAAAGAAAGTAACCCCACCTCCTCCAAAAACAACACCCCCGCCGGCGGTTTCGAAAGCAAAACCCGAACCAGCCAAAGAGGTCGCCATGACACAGGATTACGAAAAGACTGTGGCCATTGACGCTGCAGAGAAAAAGAAAAAAGAGGATGAGCGTAAACGTCTTGAGGAACTTGACAAACAACGGAAACAGCAACAAGAAGAGTTGAAGCGCAAACAGGAAGCAGAAGCAGAAGCGAATCGTTTAGCAGAAATAGAGCGCAAGAAGAAAGAAGAGATTGAACGTAAAGCACGCGAGGAAGACGAAAGAATTGCACGTGAAGAAGCGGA
>JBFEWU010000305.1:0-5543 GCA_041546215.1 Draconibacterium sp.
GTAATATTTTGGATGTCTCCGACCAATTTAGCTCATTCAGTACAGATACCCACTCCGCGTTCTTCTTTGCTACTTTCTTTTATGTGCTGGTCACCTCATTCCTTAAGTTTATTAAAGACTGGATATCGATGCAGGACCTGAATTACAAGCTGGCTAAAATTGAGAAAGAAAAACTTGCAGCAGAACTTAAAACACTAAAAGGCCAGTTAAATCCGCATTTTCTGTTTAACTCGCTTAATAATATTTACTCATTGGCGCTCAGTAAATCAGAAAAAGTACCCGAACTGATATTGAAACTTTCTGATTTGATGCGTCACATTATTTACGAATCGCGTGAAAACTACATCTTACTGGATAAAGAAATTGAATTTGTAGATAATTTTATTGCCTTGCAAAAAATACGAACGTCAAATCATACCCGAATTAACTATGAAAAGATCGGTGAAACTCCATCAGGTAGAATAGCTCCCCTGCTCTTCGAACCATTTATCGACAATGCTTTTAAGCACGGACTTCCCGGTACGGTTAACCATGATTTTATAGATATTTCCTTTCGTTTTAAAGACCACGAAACATTACAATTCCAACTTCAAAATAACTTTGAGGAAAAGGAACTCTGGGACCAGAACAATTCAGGAATAGGAATTGAAAATGTAAAACAACGCCTGCAGCACCTTTACCGGAAAGATGAATATTCCTTAACAATAAAAAAAGAAAATCATATTTTTTCTGTTACACTTGAATTAAAACTTAAACAAGATGGAGATTAAGGCTTTAATTATTGATGATGAACCTCTGGCACAAAACGTGATTAGACAATATGCACAAAAATTACCCGACCTTAGAATCATAGACTCGTGTACCGATGCCATTAGTGCGCACACTGTATTACAGGAAAAAGAGGTTGACCTCTTGTTCCTTGACATAAATATGCCCAAACTTTCAGGCATCTCTTTCCTTAAAAATCTTAAAAATGCACCCATGGTTATTTTCACAACGGCCTATTCCGAATATGCCCTTGAAGGTTTCGAACTGGACGCAATTGATTATCTGAAAAAACCCTTTTCGTTCGAGCGCTTTTGTAAAGCCTATTACCGCGCAGAAGAATTATTCAAACTAAAACAGAATGCGGAAAACACTGCAGTAAGCAATGAAGTGCATAGCGACTTTTTATTTATAAAATCAAATAAAAAATCGGTTAAAGTGAAGTTTTCCGACATTCAATACATAGAAGGATTGGGAGATTACATTAAAATCCATTTAAAGAACAGCAAACTGGTGACAAATCTTTCCATGAAGAAAATCCTCGGCTTATTACCTGCGAATCATTTCCACAGAATTCATAAATCGTATATTGTATCCTTAGATAGAATTGAATCAGTGGAAGGAAACCTTGTTGCCGTAAACGAACACAAGCTCCCCATCGGAAACAGCTATCGCCAGCAATTCTTAGGTTTAATCAATAATTTTCTCGCTGAATAATTATTTCATAAATCCCTGACCCCTGATTGTTTCGAGCATTTTCTCCGAAAAAAATTCATTATCAGCCTTTTTGTAACGAATGTCTGTAAAAACTTGTGCTAAGGATTCCTTTCCGTTCTCTTTTACAAATTGTTTCGACGTTTCCAATTCCTCCTTTAATGCGTATAAGTCCTTTATTACCTCATCGGTATAGTCACTGTACTTTTCATCGTGAATTATGCCATTTAAGGGTATCCTGTCCGTTAATGGCGGATCTTCGTCGGGATAGCCAAGAGCGATCGTAGTAATGGGGAAAGTCAACTCCGGAAGCGCCAGGGTTTGGATAATGCCGCTGGCATTATAGGTTGTTGTACCCAGATAACAAATACCCAGTCCGCTATTTTCGGCGGCGATACATACATTCTGGGCAAACAGCAGTGCATCGTTTACAGCAGTTGTAAACGACAGCAGGTTATTATATCCGGGTTCAGCCTTACTGTATGTACACCATTTCGAGAATCGATTAAAATCGGCCACAACCGTTAAAAGCAGGGGGGCCGTTTTAGCAACCGCCTGGTTAAAGTGCAGAGGTGCCAGCTTTTCAATGTTCTCCTTCAACTTGGTAAGTACAACACTATACAGTTGCATATTACCTGTGGTTGATGCACGGGTACCCGAATGAATAATACTCCTGATTAACTCCGGTTGAATGGCTTTGTCTTTAAACTTTCGTATGGTTACATGCTTATTTAATAATTCCATATCTCCTGTTTTTTTCTAAAAAAAAAGGGAAGCTTAGAGCTTCCCTTTTTAATCAATCAATTCGGTATTACCTTTTTATAATCCTTTCTGATTTCACGATGCTGCTGTCCTTAATTAAGGTTACAACGTATACACCGGTTACCAGATTACCAGTACGGATTTCATTACTTGGATATTCAATATCTAGTACGCGCTGACCAGCGATGTTGGTTACAACAACTCTACTCAACTTGTCATAGTTATCAATCTTAATATAATCGTGGAATGGATTCGGATACACCTTGAAGTCATCAGAAACAAAGTCAAGATCAACATCTGTTGCCCAGTCTGGTCCTGTTTTAAAGGTCCAAGGCTCAGCTGTTTGACCGTCCCACGCAAGACCATCACCCATTACAGCACCACTATCAACAGTAACTGTTAAGGTAGCATTGTTTGGTATGTATCCCAATACGGTAGCGTCGTAGTCAACAGTAACCGTATTACCATTTGTAAGAACTGCATCAGCCATTGGGATAACGATTACTACACCACCTGTATCGTCAGTAACAGTTAAGTTACCAGTACCGGTTAATGTAACATCATCCACAAATACCATAGTAAATACTGGATGGTTAGTTCCAATTGAGTCATTAGGTGAAAGTGATTCAACCACAGGAGCTGTAGCCTCTACTTCAATAACTGATAATGTCAATCTGGCATCACAACCTTCTCTTGTTGTATAAGTAATTTCATATACTCCTTCAACATAATCCACACCCAGGAAGCGAGCTGAACTGTCAACGTCGTAGTAGTAAATGGTATCTGTACGCTCTAAGCTGTATCCCAGCTCAAATTCCTCAGTTACCATACACTCATGCGCATCGGTAACAGTAACAGTATGCATTCCACCTGGAAGAATAACCATGCTTTCAGTAACGGCCTCATCGTCAACCATTACTACGTATGGAGCAACTCCACCCGCAGGCGTAATGGTAACTTCTGTACCACAATCAACTGCACCTACAGAAACGGTTACTTCAAGCGCTGAGCTGATTACCTGGTCTAATGTTATGGTGTCAGTACCACTTACACATCCTTTTTCGTCCATTACCTGGAATACATAGTGAATATCATCAAGGTTTTCGTTATCAAACTCAAACATTTGACTAATAACAATTTCACCTTGATCCACTAAACCAGTACTGTCGCTATATATACCTGTTTCAGCTTCAAACTGAGTCCATTTTACATATACCTGGCGATCACCTTCTGCAGTAGCAGTTACCTTAACTGAAGCTAGTGTATCTGAAGAACAAGTTACATCCATAAGGCCTACAAGTTCAACAGGTGCTACAGGATCAATTGTAATAACATTTGAAGTATCTGTACATCCTTGCTCATCCATAACCACTACAACATAAGAATGGTTAATTTGTACCAGGAATGAATTTTCTGATTGATAATCAGTTTTTACTGCTCCATCTTTCCATAACTGATATTCGTAATCTTCAGTACCGCCATTGGCAGTTGCCTCAATATAACCTTCAACAACATCAGGACAGGTAAATTCACCTTCTCCAAGTTCTAAAGTTACATTCAATACATCCGGCTGATCAAATACAACTGTATCAGTTCCGTAGCAACCATCTTCATGAGTAACCATCACAACATAGGTTCCGGCACCAAGATTTTCGAGCATATTGGTATCAACACCATTAATGGTTACTGTGTATACCGGATCAACCAGTACATCACCGTCCATTGTAATTACAACATCAGCAGGATTAACCGTAATACTTGCAGTCATGTCACCATTACAAGCTGGATCATCTGATTCAGTTGCATCAACAGTAACCACAATCGAAGGCTCTTCGATTTGAACACGCCATGCATTTACAGGACCGTTTTCATCTTCTTCACCACCGATAATACATCCATTGGCATCCATTGCCCAAACAACCCAAGTACCAGCCTCGCTTACAGTTAAAACACTGTCAGCCAACCATGTTGTGCCGTCAGCAGTTGGCATATCCTCGATAAGGATGTGTCCGGTTTCCGGATCAGATTTTGCAGTATAATATACATAACCTGCTGTTCCACCTGTAACCTGCACTGAGAATTTGCCATCTTCTAGACAAGTTATGTCAGTAATATGAGTCGCATTAAGTGTAAGTGCAGTAGGCTCTTCAACAACAATACCATTTATGGTATAAGAACATCCCTGATCGTCCTCTACAGTAGCACTATAGGTTCCGGCCATAAGATTGCTAAATACAACAGTTCCGTCTACCACTACACCAGTGCCTGAAGGGCTTAGAGTTACTGTATAATTGCCAGCAACCGTTCCACCGGTCATGTCTGATACAACAATCTCGCCGTCAGCACCACCATTACATGTTACAGCCTGAGTAACCTCAGCTACTGCTGTAACTGTATCGGGTGCATATATCATAACTGTAGTTTCAACATCACAACTATAACCAGTATGATTTTCTCTTGCCCTCACAACATATTCACCGGCTGCTAATCCTGAAACAGTATATTCTGAACCAGGAGAAAGGTGCCATGGACTTTCAACTCCGTTCACGAAGAAACTAAAATCTATTGATTCGCCTCCAGTTGCAGAAATAACCAGTGATCCATTGTCATTATCACATGCATCAGTCACATTATTCGCCACTACATCAAGCATAATTGGCTCCGGCTCATAAATTAAGAATGTCATACTTTCAGATTCACAACCATTTGCGTCCCTGATCCATACTTCATACTCACCTTCTTCAGTTACCACAATAGTCTTTTCATCCGATCCTTCAGGGAAGTCTCTCCAGTTTGTAGTTCCCACTTTGAATTGGTATGGAGCTGTTCCTCCGTAAGCCTCAATGTATATCGTTCCGTCGCCGGTACCATTACAACTGATTTGTTCATAATCATAATCGTCAATTTCTACTTCAGAAGGAGTATTAACGGTAATTGTTCCGGTTTCAGCACCCTCGCAACCTAAAGTATCAGTAACCACAACTCTGTAGTCGCCACCTTCCAGGTCAGTATATAAGGTTGTTGTTACTTCAACATAACCATCAACATCTTCCCAGCCTTCATTATCGATCTGTAAGGTATAAACCAGATCTCCAGAGCCACCTGCTGCAGGAAATACCTCAATTCTACCTTCTACATCATCCCAACAAGTATTATGAGTAACTGACATTGCGGTATCGGTAATGGTAACCATATCAAAACCGTCAACTGTAAATGGTCCGGCATATACTTTTGCGTCACATTCATCAATAACCACTACATAATATGTACCTTTTCCAACCTGAATGGTTTCAGCACTTGAC
>JBFEWU010000489.1:0-3176 GCA_041546215.1 Draconibacterium sp.
AGCCATTGAATTGTATGAATCGGTGCTGACCATCCCGGATCATGGACAGGATGAGTCAAATATTAGCAAAGTAATTGCCCAGTTAAAACCAATAGTGGCTAAGGATGAAGCGAATGCTGCTGTCGATGCCAAGGAGTATGAGAAAGCTGTTGAACTTTATAAAGCAGCAATGGCAGATTTTGAAGATGCCGGCATAGAAGAGCAGGCAGGTAAAGTATTTTACAATGCCGGTATTACCAGCTACAAAAGTAAGTCGTATATCGAAGCAGCGAAATGCTTTACCATAGCAGAAACACAATTTGCGAATGAAAAAGCCGGTAAGTACAGGAGTGCTTCGCTGAAAAAGGTTGCTGAGGCATTGGCTTCAGAGGGTAAAACCGCAGTGGATGATGTAGATGTTTGCGAACAAAATACAGAACTTCTTAAAAAAAGCCTGGCAAAGGTTTATGTTTCGGAAGGAAATGAACTTTATAAAAAAGGTGCTGGCATTTTGAGTGCAGCTAACCAAAAGGTAAACGATGGTGGCATGTCAACTGCAGATGACGCATACAATGCTGAGGTGTCAAAAGCCAAGAAAGAATTTACGGCGGCAGTTGCGATTTTGGAAAAAGCACTTGCTTTGGATTCGGGCAACGCAAATGCCACTAAACTTATTGAGGCGTGTAAGGCGGTTCTGTAAGGGAAAATCGCAGGATATAAAAAAAACGCTTCGGTATCCCCGGAGCGTTTTTTTATTATCCAGGTTTTGCTGACAACCCCTGCAATTTATTGAATAGAGCAAAGAGCAAAGAACATAGAGCAAAGAGCAAAGAGTAAAGACGCAGTGATCAGTGTTCAGTATGCAGGATATCTGGATTTTCGGATATTCGGATTGCTGGACTTCTGAATATCAGAATGTCAGAATGTTAGAATATTAGAATGTCAGAATGTCAGAATGTTAGAATATCAGAATTTATTGACCAAGCCATTAATCAATTCCGTTGTCATTGTTGTCATCGTTGTCATTGTTGTCGTTGTTGTCATTGTTGTCGTTGTTGTCCGGTTGGTCACCCTGAGCGGAGTCGAAGGGTGCTCTTTGCGTTAAACAACAAAACACACAGTTCACGCAGTACTCACAGAGGACCACGGAAGCATTAATCAATAATCAATAATCATTAATCAATTTCTTTTGTCATCGATTCTTATTTCAAAGATAAAACATTAAGCCGGGATTATGGTTAAGTCGCTCTGATCCTGATCTAATTTTTGAAAGAACAGGTAATAAGAAGCATTCCTTTTTTGGACAAGAAGGCTATTTTTATGTTCACCTTCTGAGAGATTATCAATTTCTGTGATCTAAATTTGATCCCTTATTTTCATTTTCACTGCATTTTTATAATACACTGAATTACACGCCAGTAAGGACTTTTGGAAGTTGTTAACAAAAATAAATTGAATTTAAGCATTACACCGTTAAAAACTTTCCATCTCATTTAAAGATTGTTCGCATAGAAAAATATATATTTCATTGGATTACAACACATTGAACATAGCCTTATCCAGGCGCGAAGAAAAAAGCGAGGTTAAAGTCTTGGTTTTTGGACGCTCAAAAAGACTTCTGTTGGAAGACCATATAAATCGGAACCAACTGCAAAACTTCTGAATGCTTAATAAATCCCTTTTATCTGGTTCAGATGAGCCTTAAACTCTCATCCGAATACCTAAAGTTTGAAAAAACCAGTAGTAAAACCAAAAAATTAAATCGATGAAAGCGCAGATTTTTGTAGGAATATTAATGGTATATGGCTGCCTGTTTTGTAGTTGTCAAAATGAAGAGATGCTGAATGTGCCCGAAGAAATGCTGAGTGAAACTGAAGAAATGGTTCAATTAAAAAGTGCTACCGGCTCTTTGTCGTTGTGCGCGTCCACATATATTCCATTAATTACAGGGCAAAATTCAGTTTGTGGAGACTTAATCATTGGCAATACCATTGACATGCTGAATGTTTCTTTTGTTCCAAATTCTTCTCATACCCTGTTGGAAGTACATTTGTGGATTGGAACCGAGATGGCCGACATTCCCATTAATAAAAGTAATATTCCGGTTCCGGGAAAATTCCCATACAAAGGGACAGGTTTTCCGCACTTCACCTTTAGTATTGATCTGACTGACATTTGTGAGGATCCCCAGGAGCTGCTGGAAGGAAAAGATTTGTATGTGGTTGCTCATACCCAATTAATGAACAATGATACGGGATTGGAGGAATCAGCATGGAGCGCCGGCGAACAGCTTTCGGCCAATGGATGGAGCATGTGCACAAGCTACAAATACTGTATCAGTTATGGTGGCACTTCGGGTTGTCTCCCCGGTGTTGCAACCTGCGGGATGAAAATTGATGATGAATATTATTTTAACAACAAAAAAGGGGGTGATCAGATAATCTACGTCCAATCCGGGGAAGTGGCCGGAACAGTGGAATATTCCGATGGTAAATTTCATTTCAATTTTAGCCAGAACTGGATGTTTACCGATTTACTTGATGATCCTGTTATTGAGATTTTTGGATATGACGAACCCTGCAGTATCGGGGCAGAACTTTATTCGGGTCCGCCAATCCCAGATTCGGGGCCCTATGCCGTTGATGTACCCAATTACCCCTATTACCAGCTAGAATTAAATGTTCAGCAATGCCGATAAGGCCATTGGCCTGAACCAGAGTGAAGAACGAAGACGCAGTGGTCAGTAAACAGGATATCTGGATTTTCGGATATTCAGATTGCTGGATGTCAGAATATTAGATTGTTCGAAAATGCTGCTCAAGACATTAATCAATAATCAATTCGATGTTGTCATTGTTGTCATCGTTGTCGTTGTTGTCCGCTGTCACCCTGAGCGGAGTGGAAGGGTGCTCTTTGCGTTAAACAACGAAACACACAGTTCACGCAGTACTAACAGAGGACCACGGAAGCATTAATCAATAATCAATAATCAATAATCAATTTCTTTTGTCTTCGGTCTTCGGACTTTCGTCTTCGTTCCTCCTTTGAGCTTTCAGCTTCGAGCTTCTTCGGACTTTCCTTGACAACCTTGACAACGCGAACGCAGTGAGTGGACAACTTCTCCTCTGTGTCTTCTCTGTGCTCTCTGTGGTTAAAAAACTAAACACAGAGTTCACGGAGGTCTCACAGAGGACCAC
>JBFEWU010000539.1:0-2455 GCA_041546215.1 Draconibacterium sp.
ATATGGACAGGGTGCATTTGGTGAGTATCCTACGGATATCTCAGGTATTAAGGGAGTTGAGCCTTATATCTGGGGTTGGGGGCCAAAAATGGAAGGTCAAATGGTAACCAACTATCTTGGGGAAGAAGTACCTTTACTGCCCCAGCCCAATCCCTATAAAGAATTCTACGAAATAGGTACCTCGGCACAAAATACAATAGCCTTTGAAGGGGGCGATGGCAATACGAATTTCAGAACTTCTATTACCGATCAGCACAGCAAAGGTATTATTGAAAATAATAAGTTAAGTAAGCAAACCTTGAATTTGCGTGGTTTTACGAAACTGGGAAACGTTCTGGAGATAGATGGAAAGGTAACGTATATACACCATAAAGCTGAAAACAGGCCCGATTTAGCGGAAGGAGTAACCGCTGCGGGATGGTCTTTTAATAATATGCCACGAAATATCAGTTTAACTGACTTGAAAAACAATATTGTGGATGATGAAGGAAAAGAATTATGGGCATGGGACCGTACTGCAGGTAATCCATACTGGGGACTCAAAAACAAACATAATGAGGACTCCAGAGATCGTTTACAGACGCTAATGTCGGTAAAAGTGAATATGCTTGATAATTTGAGTTTACTGGCTCGTTCAGGATTTGATTTCATGAATCGAACAGCAAAGGAATATGCCGCTGCAGGAAGTAAAAACCATGCCAATTTTAAAGGATTTTACCGTAACGGCTCAGAGAATAATATTGAATGGAACACCGATGCATTACTGACCTATAAAACCCAGCTTTCAGATGACGTAAAAATGGATGTTAACATTGGTGGCAGCCACAGATACAATCAAGGGAGAGGAATTTATCAAAGTGGTGAAAACTGGAGGGTCCCAAACTACTATACCATGAGTAACCTGGAAGATTTCGGAACCTGGGAAGGATTCTGGGAAAAAGAGGTTTGGTCGACACGTGGATTAGGACAGATTTCATGGAAAAATTACCTTTATTTTGACTTTACAGTAAGAAACGATTGGTCATCCACCCTGCCAACAAAGGATAATCAGAATTCATATTTCTATCACTCAGAGAATTTTAGCTTTCTGTTTACAGAGCTATTCAATATCAAATCTTCATTTCTAAGCAGTGGAAAAGTACGTGGCTCATATGCCAAAGTGGGTAACGACACCGGAGCATATAATTTAACTGATTATTATGGAGTAGGACAGTCGCAACTTCCGTATTCGACAGGAGGCATGAGTAATACTTTGGCCAATTCGAACCTCATGCCCGAGAATACTTTTTCGTGGGAGGTTGGAACAAACCTGGGTTTTTGGAACAATCGTCTGGAAGTTGACTTTACCTGGTACGATGCTTATACGGTTAACCAGATTATGCGGGTTAAAACTGCTGTCTCCAGTGGGTGGAGCGATCGCTGGATTAACTCCGGAGAATTAAGCAATAAGGGATTTGAATTACAAATTAATGGTACACCCATATCCCAGGCTGATGGTTTTAAATGGGATGTATCTTTTAACATCTCAAAGAATATCTCGAAAGTGGTGAGTTTGTATGCCGACAGCTACCAGCAAGTTGATAACGTGGTGCTGAAAACATCTGTGATGGATTGGGCCATAGTAGAAGCTCGTGTCGGTGGAGAATTTGGCGAAATTTATGGGATTGATTATGCGCGCGACGAACAGGGAAATATTCTTGTAGATCCTGCCGGTTTTGGCATGAAAGGAGATTACAAGAAGCTGGGATCGATTAATCCCGACTTTGTTGGGGGCTTGTCGAATAATTTAAGTTATAAAAACTTTAACCTTAGCTTCCTGATTGATTTTCAGGTGGGCGGCGAGTATTATTCGCACAGTTCACTCTACCGCGATTTATTCGGAACAGGAGTATCATCACTTGAAGGTCGTGAAGAATGGTATTCTACTCACCAGGGATTTGGACACTTTTCGCCTATTCCGGGCATATTTCCCGATGGTTATATCCAGGATGGAGTTAGCATAGAAACGGGCCAGCCCAACGATATGCCGGTTCAACCCATCTTCCGCCATGTGGAAACAATGGTTAACCGTGGCATTGTAACAGACTATATAATGGATGCCAGCAATGCCAGGTTGAGAGAAGTTGTATTAGGGTATACCTTACCCTCAAAATGGTTAAATAATACCTTCATCTCCCGGGCCAACCTTTCCTTGGTTGGGCGTAATTTATTTTTCCTGTATCTGGCCACTGATAAAATTGATCCTGAGGGTGGATTTAATGCAGGAAGCATTGGTTCGGCATTTGAATTAAACACGATGCCCGGAACACGTAGTTTTGGATTCAATCTAAATCTTAGTTTTTAATATAATTATCTCAAACATTAATATTTATGACAATGAAAAATACAATCCATAATATTAAAAAAGGTGTAATGAAAGGGATAATTATTCTTATTTCTATTGCACTTATATCAC
>JBFEWU010000299.1:0-5716 GCA_041546215.1 Draconibacterium sp.
AAGGCGCATCGGGATTACTATGATTTATTATCATGATATTTATTCCCCATGGATAACATTCCAGTGTTCGCTGTGCAATCCGCCAGAATTCTTTTTCTTTGTCTTTGTCCATACTGGATATAAGCCTACCAGCCAGCGATTTTGCATTAAATAAGGGAATCCACTCATGAGAAGTTTTTTGCCTCCTGATTACTTATCTACAGATAAATTTTGATGAACGATAAAATACGGCGTATTCGCTTGATTTTCATCAAGCCCAGGAAAGATGGCTTTACCAGCTTCGCCCATATCTATAGCGAAGTAGTATTGCATCGGATATCGTGTTTTTGTATATTCTGTGGGGATGACGGTCTTGCATTGCAGCCCTTTTTTATCCATGCGAACCACTTTCCATTCAACAGCCTGGTTCACGTGTCTGTAATACAGGTCAACGCCCTTGGCTTCTCCCATTAGTTCCAGCTCGATCTTTATTGGGTCACCGGGCAAGAAATTCTTAGCGGGCGTATGCTGGCCATTCATGGCAGGAATCTGGGGACGTGATTTTACCCTCTGAATAGCGGTGCTTACACTTTTCCGTTTGCTCAATTTATTACCATTTACCCTGGCTTTTGCTAATGCTTCTTTCATATCAGCAATGTCTGCTTCTATTCGGGGAATGCGATTGATCCAGTGGCCACTTTGTGTTTCCCAATTACCGAAGGAAACATTTTCCACATAAACTAATTTTGCATCCTCAGCCATCTTCACCCAAACATCACGGGCTGTTGTATAATGCTTAATAGCTTCAAGCAAAGCTGCTGTATCTCCACTACCTTCATAAAGATGCCAAAGCACTGCGGTGCGCATTTTATTGGCGAAAAAACTGGCTATGCCACATTGAATCTTAATATCATGATAAAAACGACGAAACTCAACATCACTTTTGTCGGTCACAAGAGACGCTGCTTCGTTCAGATTTTGGGTGGCTGCATTGGCTATATCTTCGAGCCACTGAGCCACAATCAAGGGCGAATACTTGGCCAGTTCTTCACCTTCCAATAATGCCGAAGCGAATTCATTCATTCTGGAAAACAGCTGTGGATCATGCGGACTCACATTCCCAAAAACCTTGGGCGCAGGATTATCGCTAAAAATGGCTTCATCGCTTTCATTTACAATGGGCTGATTGGTATATATTTCGGGCCAAAAGCGCGTGCAGTCCGTCGCCGGGCCGTGAGCAGTGGTGATTAAGTTGACCACACGGCTTGAGTGTGCCAGCGCAATTTCCATCGGTTTGGCGGCAGCACCAAATTTACTGCGGAGAAAACGTTGCCAAACATCGGGATCAGTGTCGGGATTATAAAGCAGACGCCCCCAAACGCGATAGGTATAGAGAAACTTGTGGAAATCCCATTTGGGTTCGAGCGACTTGTCGGCATAAGCGCAACGCCCACTGGGATAACCCGATCCCTTACGACCTTTGAAACCCAAAGGATCTACCCGCTCAATGCCCAAGCTGCCCAACATCTCTGTTGATCGGCCATAACCGCCTGCCAGCGCCGGATCACCCGCAAGCAGCAGTACATTTGTACCCGGCCAAATGCGGTGCAAAACGCCCCACTCCCGGTCCTTGGGAAGAAAATCTCCGTAGCCGGCGCGTGTAAACTGTCTGGCCGTTAGATGGACACCGGATGCCGGTTCAATATAGTCCTTAACTTTCCCTTTATCGCCATGCCGAATATCGGCCGGATGATAGCCCAGCCCCATATGTTCGCCCACCATTTTAGGTGAAGCAACAACCGGCATCCCTGTCTCCAGCGCCCAGTCAAGATGCTCTTGCATTAACTTTTTACCATGCATGTTAATCTCCACAGGACGCCCCACATCTTTGAATGCATCGAATACAATCCGCCAGAAACCCCGCTCTCCATCTGGCACGCCACTCTCATCGTGCACGCGCAATGTTACACCTGATATGGATGGACACTCCTGCAAAAGTAGCGCCAACGCATCCCGGCAATAAGGGCCGTGATTTTCGGGGGTCAATCCTTCAAGCGGATAATTAACATCCTCGCTGTTTGGCCAGTCACGTCCGTGCGACCATAGCCCCAAATGAAATTGCAGACCATGTGCGAGCGCTTCTTCCCCAATAAATTTCAGCATTTCCAGGTTTTGATCCCGCTCTTCATCTGGCAGGTTAACCGCACGAACATTGTACCCTGGCACGTCCAAAAGGAAGGGGTATGCAAAGAATAAGTAGGAGTCCTTCATCGCCTTGGGCTTGTTGTAGCCCATGCCCAAGGCCAGACTGAAACGATTAATCCGCTGCCTGGCAAGTTCTGAAAGATAAGATCGCCAGAACTCTTTGTCGTTATACCATTCCTTATCTGTTACATCGCTGGTGAATGTGCGATAGATACTTCGAATTTTAAGTGCCGGAGTTTCGATGACCGGTTTAGCTACCGTCAGCGCATCTGAAAGAGGAATACCGCATTGAATACGGTCTGCCAGTTCCAATATGGCATACATGAGTCCTATGGAATCGCTTCCGCAAGCTAAAAGGACCTTTCTGCCGGAGTTATTACTTTGAACAAGAACCAATGACTCAGGTGAATCGACAATTGAGATCCTGGCGCTTTTCAGTATCTTTTGAGCCAAGGAATTTTGGTTGCCAGCAACCACTATGGTCAATGCCGTGGCAGGTGCCATTTCAATGCCAGAATAGGAACTTACCAAAACATTGTTGTTTTTCAAGGATTCTTGCAATTCATCGACGGCCCAAGCTACTTGTTGAGATGAAGCGGTCCGATCATCAGGATCAAGAATAAAGCAAATTTTCTGCATCTCATTTGAGGATTCGCTCCAGTCAGATCCCATAAAATCCCGAAGTTTTGCAAAGTTGCCATCCAAATCACCCGTTGCCAGGGCAAAGGCCATTCCACCGTCCGAGGCATCCAAGCCACCGTCCTTATGTTCGGCAGTAGCCAGAAAACGGGAGTGTACCCATCGGTATTCATCACACGATGAATTTTTCATCCACTCTACCAAATCCCATCTTTTATATCTCCGACCGCCAAATTTTTCCATGTACTGGTTGGTGGTAAAAAAGTAGGTGGCTCCCAAGGCAACACAATCATCCTTACCATGTGATGGCGAGCCATCTTCCAGTTTCCATTTCTCTGCCGTTTCATTTACTTCCGAATGGGAAACAAGGATGCAGTACTGCCGTTTCCCGGGTTCGGCTCTTAAAAGAGCCTGGTAAGCGACTTCAAAGGGGCCGGCCTGAACATACCAGAACTTACTTCCCGCATGGCTTTTATTGATTTCTTCTTTGGCGTGTTCAATGGCAGCTTCCAGTTCGCGCTGATCATTGAAAAAGACTTCCTCGTTAAACCGGAATCTTCGGGCACCGCCGATAGTGCTTTCATAATTTTCGGCCTCTTTCCACTCAAGACTGCGATCAAGTCTGTTGTTATAGTCGAAATGAACTAGCTTGTTCTGCCACCCCATTTTGGCAAAGACCGCCAGAGCCATGGCTGTAGCAGCCCAATCATCCTCATCAGCCAGGTTGCCGTCAGAGCTCCAGCCAATCCGGTCATTCTCTTTAGGAATCTGAGCGAAACCATAATTTTGAAAAGTAATGCTTAAAACAATGACCAATACAAAAGCCCTTAGAAAGCTTTTATTCAACAATTGTTTGTTGTTTCGTTTACAATTCATCTTTAACTTCATGGTTTTATAAAATTAGTTGATTTGAATATTTAAGATTTCACTGTTCACTCCTTTTATGCGGATGTTATTTCCATTTTTTGAATCAATAATTTTTATGTGCTTTTGTTCTCCCGGCAACAGGTTGAAATAATTATCACTAAATATGGCTCCCGAGGTGTTTGTGAGATACAGTTCCACAGCGTTAAAAAAATTAGCTTTTTCATCTGAATATGTTTTAATTAAATATCTATATTACTCGTCCAAACAATTTCTCTTTCCTTTCCTTCTGCCTCACGAAAAACAACCAGCTTTTTGGACACGGTGATTCCTAATTTATAAGGGCCAGAGCCAGAAACCGGAGGGCTTTGGTAAAGTTTTACTTTCGGATTAGCCGGCCTGACACGCCAGGTGGTCAGTCGTCCGTCTTCTACAATGCTATACAAAGGATCTCCGGAACGATCCTTATGCATACTTGTATGCCAAATTTCGCCCTTGCTATTGTCCGGAGTACCCTGTCTAAGTGTGAGTCTTCCATCCTCCTGCAATATCAAATGGCATTCCAGCCGCGGGAATATGCTTACATCTTTGTCTGTCAACCGCTCACCTTCATTCAAAATCACCTGGTAAATCATAGCATCCGGGTTTGTTTCATTTTTATCCGAGACATCGCCCACCGTTATCTGTATCTCGTGCCAACCCAATGTGCCGGTGTTGTCTTCTGCAACGGCTTTCAAATGAATTCTTCCAGATTCTAAGGCTTTCAAAAGCTCATCACTTTCAGCGTTCCAAATATGTGTATCCGTTTCATTTGCCTTCAACAACAGACCGTTGAGATAAAGCTTCTTCTCCTTAATACCATCTTTGTCGCTGGCTTCCACCTCCACCCGAAGGTCGGTGCCGGCAGGGAAGTTCATACCATCTTTCAGATTTGAAAAACGAACTTCCGGGTAATCCCCTTCATTCTCTGCGTCCACAACTTCCTTTTCCACCCCTTTAAGAATAAGAGGCCAATCCAGGTAATCAGTTCGGGCCAGTAATTGCGGTTTATACTGAGATGTCATTATCGCTGTGTACGCCTTCCACTCCTGAACCGCATCCTTAAAATGTTCAACAGCCTCGGCATTGTACTGCTTCTGTCGGGTATCCTCACGAAATGCTGCAAGCTTGGCTGCACCGCGTATTTTATCGGCATAATAACGGCCAAGACAGGCCATACCTTCAATATCGTTCAGTGTTTCCTGCAACTCCAAATTATCACCCACCTGCCGGCGCAATTTCGGAAGTGCTGCCAGGGCGGTGGCCGCATAGGTATCCAGGTCATCTGCCACCTGCAATGGGGAAATGCCCTCCGACTTTTTACCAGAAACTTCGGACTTTCCCCAATCCATGACAGTTTGAAATCCCGTTCCCAGCTGAGTGGCCCAGGTATTTCGGAAATAATACTTGTCGACGGTCAGGAAACCACCCGTGAAATCGATGCATCCTTCAGGTGCAAATTGCGCATCATTGGGCCACCAGTTAGAACTGTTTATAAGCGGAATAATTTCTGAGGTTGCCGCCCAGGTATCGTAAAGCAGCCTGCCATCCGCTTCAGGAAAGCGATTGTTCAGAACCGCCTCCCAATAATCCCGATCAAGAGACGGATTATAGGCCAACTGCCCCCATTGCCTCATGCGGTACCAATGCTTATCAATTTCCAAACGTCCGGCCATCTTTGGATTTTTCGCAATAAATTCGCGTCCCCAGACATAACCGTCAGAGCCCATGTAGAATCCGGGCGACACATCGTGTGGCATCTCCTGGATATAGTTGCGAACAAAATCAGGATTTCCCCAGCGCAGCACAAACATGTCATCGTTGCGCAGGTTTAAGAAGCAAGGAACATTGTATTCCTCAACCTCACTGCGAAACCATTGATCAAATATTTTCGGCCTGTTTTTTACATACATGTGCCCGATTACATATTTGAAACTGGTATTAAATTCACCTTTGAATTCTTTAAAGGCTTCAGTTATCGGTTTTAATC
>JBFEWU010000038.1:0-20458 GCA_041546215.1 Draconibacterium sp.
ATGTTAATGAGACGTCATAAGATTGTCGAGGATAATTATTCATACAGCAACCGAATCGATATGAATTGGTTACGTTTTGCTATTCTTGGAATTGGTTCGGTGTTTATTACTGCTGCCGTAGTTATTACTTTTCGAGAAATGCTGGGTTTTAAGTTCCCGTTTAACGCCGACATTTTGTTTTACTCAATTATTGTAGCCTTTGTTGTATTTATCGGATATTCAGGGATACGTCAGCAAGATCTGTTTTCTAATGCCATAAAAAATGAAGACGATCTCGTTCAGATAGAAAGTGAATACAAAAAATCGGGTTTGAAACAGGAAATAGCCATCCAAAAGCATGGTGAACTGCTGGAATTAATGGAAAAAGAAAAACCATATTTAAATCCTAAACTAACTTTAAGCGAACTGGCAAATACTTTATCATTGTCTTCCAATCATCTATCACAAATCATTAACCAATACGAGCAGGTAAACTTTCACGATTTTGTAAATAAATACCGTGTTGAAGAATTTATTCAACGAGTTCAATCCAATAAGAATTTTAGCCTGCTTGCACATGCGCTTGATTCAGGATTTAATTCAAAATCGTCGTTTAACAATGTTTTCAGGAAACACAAATCAGTCACTCCTTCACAATATATTTCAGAATTAAAGTCCTGAATATCATTTTTCACCCAAAAGATACATTTTAGAAAAATACACGCAAACCACTTATTCACAGATATTTTACTGTACACTCCTGTAGGTTTGCACTTCAAAAAAGTTCAGTCTTTCACGCTTGGGCGATGCGCCTTTGTTTTTTATAAATCTTTACCTCAGAAACAATTTAAAACGTGAAATTATGAATACCACGATTTACAGGAAAACAAATTTATTTTACGGTTTATCAACACTAATTCCATGGATATTATGGTTGGTTGCTGGAAAAATAAGCCACATTGAAACCGGCAATACTATGCCGCAATCACTCTCCAGCATCATTGCATTTTTAGGTCTGTTTGCTCCGCTTGCAATTACGCTCGTTTTGGCCAGCCACAATAAAAAATTAGCCTACGATTTAAGCCGAAGAATTTTCAATTTTAAAGAAATTCGCTCAACCTACATCGTTCTTTCATTCTTATTAATGCCATTTAGCATTTTGCTTGCTCAGGTTGTATCGCTTTTGTTTGGATACAGTATCGATCAGTTTCAACTCACTAAATCATTTTCTTTTACATCGGGTGTGTTTTCGGTTTGGGTAATGCTGATTGTTGCACCGTTGTTGGAAGAATTGGCCTGGCATTCGTATGGAACAGATTCTTTGCGGTCACGCTACAATTTGTTCAAAACATCAGTTGTATTTGCCTTATTCTGGGGAATATGGCATGTACCGCTGAGTGGCATCAAAGATTATTACCACAGTAATCTTGTTGAAACAGGTTGGATTTATTCACTCAATTTTATAATAAGTCTTTTCCCATTTGTACTTATCATGAATTGGATTTATTATAAAACCAACCGAAATATTGTTCTGCCCATCATATTTCATATCGCAGCCGGTTTCTTTAACGAAATATTTGCCACACATCCGATGAGTAAGGTCATTCAAACGGGATTATTAATTCTTTTTTCAGTTTATATTATTCTGAATGACAAAACCTTTTTCTTCTCAAAAGAAATAAAAATAGCAAGTTCAAAAAACAGAACAGTTTGGGTAAACAGAAGTGCGAAATTGACCGTTGCGCTAATATTCCTCGGGTTGTTTTTAGTTGGATCACCACGCAGTTTATCAGCACAGGATGTTACCCAAACCATTAATGGGAAAGTGTTTGATGACATCACAAACGCATCGTTGCCTTTTGCAAGCATTATTGTAAAGGGAAGCGAACCATTAATCGGTACTGTCTCGGATATAGAAGGGAACTTCATTCTGGAAAACGTGCCGGTTGGGCGCCAAACTATTAGTATTTCAATGGTTGGTTACGACAATTACGAGATTAAAGAGCTTTTGGTTAGTTCCGGGCAAGAGGTTAACCTGAATATCGGGATGCAACAAAGTATTGCTGAACTCGACGAAATTGTGGTTCGGGTAAGCAAATCAACACCGATAAACAGCATGGCAACATTAAGCAGCCGACAGTTTACAGTGGAAGAAACCCAGCGTTATGCAGGTGGACTTGACGATCCGGCGCGTTTGGCTGCATCGTTTGCGGGTGTTGCGAATCCGTCAATAAGCGATAATGGCATTTCGGTTCGCGGAAATAATCCCGACGGTTTATTGTGGCGCATCGAAGGTATGGAGGTACCCAATCCCAACCACTTTGCCAACCTTACCATTGCCGGCGGGGGATTAATGTCGGCCATTAGTAACCAGATGATGGGAAACAGCGATTTTTACACCGGTGCTTTTCCTGCAGAATACGGAAATGCCTCATCAGGTGTTTTCGACATAAAATTACGTGAAGGAAATCGTAACAAACGGCAATATGCTTTCGAAGCCGGTATTTTAGGTGTTGGCGCAATGGCACAGGGGCCTTTCAAAAAAGGTACGGATGCTACTTTTATTGTCAGTTACCGGAATTCAACCATGGCACTTTTATCTCCGCTGTTACCCGATGATGCCGGAGTTTTAAGATACCAGGATCTTTCGTTTAAAACCAACTTCTTAACTAAAAAGAGCGGAACTTTTACGCTTTGGGGGATTGGCACAATCGATGGCGTAAATATGGATGCAACCGATAGTATTGATTGGGAATCAAACTTCGACCGCGACAACTCTGAAACTTCAATTTATATGTTTGCAACAGCCCTTTCGCACAAAATAAACTTGCCCGGCAATGCATTTCTGAAAACAGTCGTATCGTATTCGGGCAGCGGATTAGAGTTTGAAGAGGAGCGCTTGGACTTTAACCTAAATCCTCATCCACAATCGAAAGCTAAAAACACAACCGGCCAAATTATTGTTCAAAGCGATTTTACCAAACGCTTTAACGAAACACACAGCAATAAAACAGGTGTCCGATACAGTCATCTTTTTTTTGATATTGATGTGGCAGAATCGCTGGCCGAAGGAGAAACTCCTACTCAAATTGCCAATCAAACAGGCAACACTGACTTTGTTCAGCTCTATACGCAATCGAAAATTAACCTGTCTCAAAGCCTTGTTTTAAATGCCGGTATCAACGCCCAGTATCTATTGCTAAACGATAATTTTTCGATCGAACCACGTATTGGATTAAAGTACAAAATTAACAACAAACATAGCCTGGGACTGGCCTATGGAATTCACAGTCGTTTGGAGCAATTGCCGGTATATTTTGTTTCGGCTAACGGCAGCACACCAAACAAAGATCTCGACTTTATGAAATCTGCTCACTATGTATTTTCTTATCAGGCAAAACTCGCCGACAACCTTCACCTAAGTATTGAGCCCTACTACCAGCAATTAAAATATGTTCCGGTAAGCCCCGACGGTTATATTTCAACCTTGAACAATAACAACACGCTTTTCTTTAACGAAGTACTTGTTAGCAAAGGGCAAGGACGAAATGTGGGTATTGATTTTACCCTTGAGAAATTCTTAAGCCGCGGATATTACTACATGCTAACAGCTTCGGTCTTCGATTCGAAATACACAGCCGCCGATGGTATTGAACGAAACACCCGTTTTAACCGAAACTACGTTTTTAATCTGATGGTCGGAAAAGAATGGCAAACCTCTATGAACAATATTTTCAGTGCCAACGTCAGGCTAAATTACGTGGGAGGAAACCGCATTGAACCGATTGATTTGGATGCTTCGTTGCAACAATACGATGTGGTGTACGCCGAAACAAACGGGAACATCGCTTTTAGTCAAAAACATGATGATTTGCCGGTAGTCTCGTTTACCCTTTCATATCGAAAAAACAAAGCAAAATACTCATCGGTATGGTCGTTGCAAGTACTCAATGCCAATGGCAGCGAAGAATATTCAAATGATTTTTACAACCTGAAAACAAACCAGATTGATACAAAATACGATGGACTTGTAATCCCAAACATTAGTTACAAGATTGAATTTTAAACAAACATTTATAAACAATTAAAAATTAGAGTCATGAAAACAATTAAATTTTTATCAGCAATTTTAGTATTAGGTATTCTTTTTTCTTCATGTGAAAAAAATGATTTTGATCACACTCCTTCAGGTCGGGTAACCGCCAAATCAATTCCAATAAGCGGAATCAATTACGTCGATGTTTCAAGTCTGTTTAATGTTTATGTAAGTTTTTCTGATACAGAAGAATCTGCATTTATCGAAGCAGATGATAATCTTCATTCATTAGTTGAAATCGATAATAGCAATGGAAGATTAAAAGTTGAGCTGGAAGACACTAATATTTTGGGCGAACCAGTGCTTAACCTTTATGTAAAAACAAATTCACTTGACAAAATTAAGGGTGAAGGTGCAGTTACTATTAGGCTGGAGAATCAGCTCGAAAATGTTGATTTTGAAGTCGAACTGACAGGAGCCAGCAAACTATCAGGAAGCATTAATACTGATTTCCTGACAGCTCAAATCGAAGGTGCTTCCGAACTCTATCTAACCGGTTTTTCCGACAACTCTTCAATTGACGCCACCGGCGCTTCTGAAATGACAGGATTCAATTTTACAACCAATAATCTTGATGCCAAACTTGAAGGCGGATGTAAAGTGTCGTTAACAGTTCAGCAATCGCTAAAAGTTGATGCACGGGGAGCATCAAAAGTTTATTACAAGGGAAATGGTATCGTTGAAAATCAAAATCTTAAAGATGCCTCAGAGATCATAAAAGCAGACTAGTACAACAATTCAGAAATTAGAAAAACAATTAATTAATGAAAGTTTGGTGTGAATTACCACCTTTCATATTCACGGAATAAAGCAATCTTTAGACTTTTGAAATGCTTGTCATTATTACACTTCAAGAAAAATTTCGATAGAATTTTGCCAATAATGTATTAAAATCGCTGAATTCAACAAAAACAATATTGAAATCTAGTTTGATTTTAGTCTTATTTTTATGAGAAACCATTTTTCAATTATTAATCATGTATTTTTTCTAATTTTAAATATTGAATAAATTCTTTAGTAAGGATAATAATAGGGAAGGCAATAAAACGAGTGGTTACTGAATGTGAAAAAAAATTTGAACATTCAGAAATCAAAATTTTTTACAGATGAAAACAAAAAAGACTCGGATTGTATTGATAATTATTCTAGGATTAATTGCACTTCTAATTCTGCCATTGGTAATGAAAGACAGGACTCGTAGCATTTTAATCGGTCCTGACCTGTCTGAAATTGAATATTCTGAAATTACATTTGAAAATAATACAGATAGTTTGAAACTGGCAGGAATGCTTTTACTTCCCGAAGGGGAAGGTCCATTTCCTGCGGTGGTCTTTATTCACGGTTCCGGACCAAGTTACAGAAACAGCGTCTGGTATTTGTCAGTGACAACGCATTTAATAAACAACGGAGTTGCTGTTGTTCTCCCTGATAAAAGAGGATGCGAAAAATCAGAAGGAGAATGGATTGGAGCGGATTTTAACCATTTAGCCAGCGATGTGTTGAGTGCAGTGGAGTATGTAAAAAAACAAAATACTTTTAACTATTCAAAGATTGGAATAATTGGGATGAGCCAGGGCGGATGGATTGCTCCTTTGGCCGCAAGTCAATCCGATGACATTGATTTTGTTGCTATAATGTCGGGGGCAACAGTTACCTCTGACGAACAGTTGATTTATGAAGAAATTAATAACATACAACCCTACACCTACCGGTTTATTGCAAAATTAATTGCCCCGATAACTGCCCGCAGGATCAGTAAAATGCCACATCAAAAGGCTCTGGTCGGTTTTGATCCTATTCCTTATTGGAAGCAAATTTCAGTGCCTGTGTTTATGGGGTATGGAAGTGATGATAAAAATGTTCCTGTTGATAGGTGTCTCGAGCGATTAAAAACAAACAAGCTGAATAAATTTCTTGTAAAAGTTTATCCCCAGGGTGGACATGGCATTCTTAATCCTGAAACAAATAAGGTAAGTGCTGAATATCTTCAAGATTTAGTTTCATTTATTGAAAACAACAAATAAGAATTAAAGCCATGAAAGAAATAATGCTAAATGGCTCATAATGGAATACTCTCCTATCCCTTTCATATCAATTATTCTGAAAGATTATGACATAAAAAAAGAGGTCTGAATTCGACCTCTTAATACTGTCTGGCTCCCCTGGCAGTTGGAAACTGCAACCCAATTTTTGAAAGTTTAGTGTATAAATAAGTCGATTTTTTCATAAATTGAATAGATAACCAAAAATGATCTTTCATGAACATGCTTATCGCCATTATTTTCCTTTTATCATATTTTACTTCGACAAGTCAGGAAAAGCAGAATACGCTTTCACTCTGTGACACTACACTAAATATGATTGATGATGAATTATTTGAACTGGAACAATACTGGAAGGTGAAGATCCAACATTTCGTTTTAAATTTATTTCTGAAAATGAAGTTTCATTTTACCTTTCCGCTCAAAAGAAGAGACTACAGAATTTTATATGGATTGATCTTATAAATATGCACTTTGCAGGTTTAATGCTCTTGATTTTTTCGAGCTTTTTACCAATTGCTTATCCCGGATTATTTGTGTCATTAAATATTGTTTTTACCGCTTTATACGATTTCATATTATTGCCAGCATTATTAATATCAACTAATAGAATATTATACGCACAAATGAAAACGACATAAAAAAGTATAAAAAGAATTTATACACAGAAGAGCTACCATAAATAGTTTACATCAAATTAAGTTGATCATTTAGATTGAGTGGGACGAAACAGATCTTCAAAGGATAAAACGAATAACCACGTAATTACAATATTATGAAGATATTTCTCATAAAACCACACTTGTACAAATCAAAGGCCAAAGATGCCATGCAGCCTTTATTTGCAGCTACCATTTCAGCGATAACACCTAAGAATATTGAAATTGAATTATACGATGATAGAATAGAAAATATACCCTATGATAAAGCTGTGGACCTTGTTGGCATTTCAATCGATACGTTTGGAGCAAAAAGGTCGTATGAAATTGCCCGCGAATTTAGAAAAAGAAATATAAAGGTTATTGCCGGGGGATTTCATCCAACTATTCTACCGGAAGAAACACTGGAATATGTCGATTCCGTGGTGATTGGGGATGCCGAATATTCTTGGCACAATGTAATTAAGGATCTCAAGAAGGGTGAACTAAAGAGACTTTATAAACCCAAAAAAAATGCAGATAATATTGAAATCAAATTTGACAGAAAAATATTTGCGAATAAATCCTATGGACCTGTTGAAATGGTACAGTGGGGACGTGGATGTCCACACAATTGCGATTTCTGTTCAATAAAGGCTTTTTATAATTCAAAACAGTTGTACCGATCCATAGAAAGCGTTGTTAATGAGCTGAAAAGCTTAAAGAAAAAAACTGTATTCTTCGTTGATGATAATTTATACCATAATAGGGAAAAACTCGTGAAGTTTTTAAAGGCGATTACCCCTTTAAAAATTAAGTGGATGTGTCAAATATCCATAAATGTTGCAAAAGATAAACAGTTGCTGTTTTTAATGAAAAAAAGCGGTTGTTTTTTGGTTTTGATTGGGATAGAATCATTTGAAGGCAACAATCTGAAGCAGATGAAAAAACATTGGAACACATCCGGCCTGAGTATAGAAAAAGCCATAAAAAAAATAAACGATTTTGGAATAATGATATATGGTACCTTCATTTTTGGTTATGATTTTGACACAACAGGTTCTTTCAAACAAGCAGTGGATTTTGCAATTAAAAACAAATTCTTTATTGCCAATTTTAATCCTCTATATCCCATGCCAGGTACTGAACTTTACAAAAGGCTCAGAATACAAAAAAGGCTTACATTTAATAAATGGTGGCTAGATCCTGAATTCTATTACGGGAAATCGATGTTTCACCCAAAGACATTGTCCCCTGTCGAATTGGAACTTTATTGTTTTAACGCTAAAAAAGAATTCAACTCCTGGAAATCAATTTTTCTTCGAATTATAAAGCTTGTAATTTCCCAAAAAAGTATAAAATATTTAGTGCTCTACATATATGCAAATACCATAAGCAGAAGAGAGATATATAAGAAACAGGGAAAATATCTTAGCACATAAAAAAAATGCATGAATGAAGATAATAATGATTAGACCAAACATTGGTTTGCTTAAAAGAAGAAAAGGTAAAAATATACCTTTTACCGACAGAGCAAGCATGGAGCCACTTCAACTTGGTGTGCTTGCAGGTCTTACTCCAGATGATATTGAGATAAAATTATTTGATGACCGTTTTGAGAAAATAGATTTTAATGAACAAACCGACCTGGTAGCTCTATCGGTAGAGATATTCACTGCCAAAAGGGCTGACGAAATAGCTGATGAATACATTAAAAGAAATGTTCCGGTTGTACTTGGAGGAATACATGTAAGTTCAGTGCCTGAAGAAGCAGCTAAGTATGCTGATTCCATTGTAGTGGGAGATGCAGAAAAAGTTTGGAAGAAATTAATCACTGATTTTAGGAAAGGAGAACTAAAAAAACGCTATTTGGCCCCTCCAGGAGTTGCCCACCCCGGGCGAATTCCTCGCAGAAATCTATATAAAGGAAAATCTTATCTCCCCGTTTCACTTGCCCAATTTGGGCGAGGTTGCCCATATATCTGTAGTTATTGCGCCACTGGTGAATATTTTAAGGGCAATCATTTTTTCAGAGAGATTGAGGAAATTATTTATGAGATCAAACATCAAAGCAGGAAATTCCTGTTTTTTATTGATGACAATATTGTCGGGAACAAGGAGAAAGCAAAAGCTCTGTTTAAAGCCCTGATTCCTTTAAATATAAAATGGATTGGCCAGGCAAGCCTGGATATGACCAGCGACCACGAATTAATGGACTTAATGCATAAGAGCGGATGTATTGGATTAGTTATAGGTTTCGAATCTGTTACTCCTGAAGGATTGATAGATTACAAAAAGAGCCACAATCGATGTGAAGATTATGAAGAACAGATAAAAATTATCCGAAAATATAAAATACATATCTGGGCGGCATTTGTTCTTGGTCATGATTCTGAAACAAAAGAAACACTGAAAAAAACGCTTGATTTTACGATCAAACACAAATTTAGTTTTGCGGCATTTAATGTTTTAATGCCGTATCCGGGAACCTCGATGTACGAAAAACTAAAAAAAGAGAACAGGTTATTATATGAAGGGAAATGGTGGCTGAACGATAATTATCGCTTTAATCACGCGGCTTTTAAACCCAAAAATATGACCCATTCAGAACTGACTGAATATTCTTTTTTCATGCGAAAAAAATTCAATAGTTTCTCAAATATTATTAAAAGAATATTCACTGCACACAATCTTTTTGATTACAATAACCTGTACCTATTGGTTAACTTATTATGGCTTTTTAGAAAGGAAATGCTTAAAAAACAAAGTATGCTTTTGGGTTATAAAAACAATGGTCCTAACAGAAAAATTAATAAATACCATTAATTACCGGTAGCCGCAATAATTCAAAACAAATAAAAATGAAAATAACATTAATTCATCCAGCTGTAGGGAAGATACCAGGGAAGAAATATATAAGAGCCTGGCAGATGGAATCGTTACCGATAGCCCAATTAACAGCGTTAATGCCCAAAAATGTTGAACTAAGTTTCTGGGATGACCGTATTGAAGAAATTCAGTATGAAGAGAACACAGATTTAGTGGCAATGACGGTTGAAACCTACACCGCCAAAAGAGCCTACCAGATTGCATCCGAGTTCAGACGGAAAAATGTACCCGTTATAATGGGTGGCTTTCACCCTACACTTTGCCCCGATGAAGTTGCAGAATATGCAGACTGCGTTGTTGTTGGGGAATCTGAAAATATCTGGCTTCAAATCCTGGCTGACTTAAAAAATGGGAAACTTGCAAAAAAGTACGTAGGGGATACATGTACTTTTAAAAAGAATATAATACCCGACAGGTCACTTTTAAAAAACAAAGACTATGTTAACATAACACTTTTAGAAGCAGGAAGAGGCTGCCGGTTTAACTGTGAATTTTGTTCTATTCATGTTTTTTATAAACGTAAACACAATTACAGAAATATAAAAAATATAGTTGAAGAAGTAAACCAATTAAAAAAATCAACCAAACTATTCTTTTTTGTTGATGATAATATTGTTTCTGATACAGAACAGGCGGCCCAGCTATTTAAGGCACTGATTCCTCTAAAAATAAAATGGGTTGGGCAAACTGATATTTTAATCGCTAAAAATACTGAATTACTGGATCTAATGGTTGACAGCGGATGCCAGGGTGTATTAATCGGATTCGAAAGTCTCTCTCCCGACAATCAGAGAGTTATGAATAAAAGCATGATTCCAAGCATGGACAGGATGACGAATGCAATCAAAAAAATACACAAAAAAGGAATACGTATTTATGCAACTTTTTTATTTGGCTACGAATTTGATACACCAAATGAATTTAACCGAGTATTGGACTTTTGCATGAAAAACAAATTTTTCATGGTAGGGTTTAATCATTTAACACCATTCCCTGGTACTCAACTATACAAACGTCTTGAAAAAGAAAACAAGCTACTGTATAACAAGTGGTGGCTTTCCGATGAATATACCTATGGAATGATTCCTTTTAAATCAAAATTAAAAGCTGATATAATTGAGAAGGAGTGCAGAAGGATCAGACGTAAGTTTTATAGCATCCCTTCCATTTTATATCGTTTGACCAATTTAAAAAATATCAATTCACTGCTTATGTTTACTTTCTATTTATTAATAAATATGTTACTGCGAAAAGACACAGGACAAAGAAAGTCCTTCCCGCTTGGCGATATCGGATATAATAAAGAGTTATTAAAAATAAATTGAAAATATGCAACAAAGATTCCTGACAAAAATAATAAGTGATAACCATAACAAACTTCTTCTTGACTTATTTAATGAGCCACCATCAAATAATGAAAGAATTGAAATATTGCTTGATCGTTCACCATGTGTCTGGGATTCTTTTAAAGTTGAGGGAAGCAGAAACGATATTGTAGCTGTTATCGATACTAAAAATAATGCCATTGCAGGCACTTTGGCTTGCAACCAAAAAACCTGTTATTTTCATGGACAAATACATAAAATTTTCTATTTAAGCGGCTTGAAGGTTTTGAAAAAATACCAGGGAACAAGGGTAATTGCATTGCTATTTAAAGCGTTTACCAATTTCTGCGAAAAGGAAGAGGCCAAAGTCGGGTTTTTTACAGTTTTACGTGAAAATGAAAATGGATTGCATTTTTTTAGTACTCCCAAAAAATATGTTCCGGAAAGCGCCCAGATCGAAGAAATAAAAACCTATATATTCAAAAAGCGAATTCTGAAAGTTCGCAATAAAAAGCTGGATGTCAAAATTAAATCCGCAACGGAAGCCGATATCAATTCTGTGATGGATTTTATCGCAAACGAAGGGAAAAAAAGGGCTTTTTTACCTAATTATTCAAAAAAGGAACTATTAAGTGGAACAGAACGGTTAAGCAATTTTAAAATAGAAGATCTGTTGATTGCCAGTAATAGCAAGGAAATACTGGGTATATTGGGATTGTGGGACCAAAGTGCAATTCGCCGATGGAAAGTCGTTGAATATTCAAAATGGATTTCCTTTTTTAAACCTGTTCTGAATACATTGGCAAGGTTGTTAAACATGCCTGTTTTACCGGTCAAAGGTAAAGTAATAAGTTATAAGATTTTTAGCTTGGTATTAATAAAGAACAAGGATCAGCAAATTTTCAAATTATTATTTAACAAACTCATTCAAGCGCATTCATCAAAAAATGAACATTTTTCTATTTCATTCACAAAGAATGATGATCTGAATGCTTTTTTTAAAAAAAGAACAGTGTCCTTTTCAAGTGTATTGCATATCTCATCACTCAAAAAAAACTTTGATTACAGAAATAAAATAAATATTGAAAACCTTTACATCGAACAAGGAGGCCTATAAGCATGCTAATCAGTAAAAGAATTTCGGTATCCGACATTACAGAAAAACAAAAAGATACTATGTTTTTGTTATTGGATACCTATTACGAAAATTCATACAGGGATACATTCGAAAAAGATATGAATGAGAAAGATTGGGTAATTCTGATAATTGATGAGACAACATCTCAAATTGTTGGTTTTTCTACCCAAATGTTAATGCGTATTAACTATAATGGGAAAGAATATGGAATTTTATTTTCAGGTGATACAATTATTTCAAAAGAGCACTGGGGGAAATTAACACTCAGTATATGTTTCACTGAATTGATGAAAGACATATTGCATGAAAATGAAAACATGAAACTTTATTGGATGTTGATTTCAAAGGGTTTGAGAACATACAAATTTCTACCTGTTTGTTTTTTGGAATATTACCCGCATGTACATAGGGAAACACCTAACGAAATTCAAAGTTTTATGCATTTTTTAGGAAAATATAAATTCCCGGATTCCTACGATCCCACAACAGGAATTATTAAAGCATTAAACAATGGGCAGTATTTAAAAAAGAAATATCAGCCAAAACCAAAGGCAGAAAAGGATTATGAGGTATTTTTTACAAAAATAAATCCAGGGTATTTAGCAGGTGATGATCTGCTTTGCCTGGCTCCCCTGTCAAGAGAGAATATTAATCCGTTAGTCAGAAGAATTATAAAAGATATTTAATGAACTTTTTTCTTTTCATACTTAACAGTTTGTTTCAGGTTTTAAATATAACTACATACTGGCGTTTTATTAAATCAACAAAAAATGTTGACCAAGCCCAGGGGAAAGTATTAGAAAGGATATTAAGTAAAAATAAAAACTGTGAAATAGGAAAGAAATACAACTTCAAAACCATAAAAAATGCAAGTGATTTTCAATGTCGCCTGCCCCTTGCAAATTATTCAACATATGAAACCTCAATTCAGAGAATTGAAAATGGGGAATCAAATATTTTATGCTCTGGGGAAGTAAACTACCTGGCTTTGTCAAGTGGATCTAGTGCCGCTTCAAAACTTATACCTTACACAAAAAGGTTGAAAAAGGAATTTTCGAGAGCCATAAATGCCTGGTTATACGATTTACTACGCCATTATCCAGAAATAAAGTATGGAAGCCAGTTCTGGATCATAACCCCTGCCAGTTCGATAAAAAAAAGAGATAGTAAAGTACCCGTCGGATTTGAATCAGATTCAAATTATTTTGGCACCATTGAAAGAATACTGGTCAAAAAAATAACTGCTTGTCCCGATATTCTTAAGAAAGTTCAGGGGAATCAAAATTACTTTTATTTGCTTTGTTACTTCTTGATCCAAAAACCTGATTTAAGATTTATATCTGTTTGGAATCCCAGTCTTTTAGTCTCCATTTGCCATTTCCTGAAAAATAACATCTTAAGCCTATCTAATGATTTGCACAACAAAACATTAAGTTTACCAAATCCTAAGATGGGAAAGGATAAAAAATTATTCCGCGATTATATAAAACAAGATAAAAAACTGGCTGTTCGCTTACGAAATATTTTCAAAGAACAAGAAGTCAATTTTTGTAAAATATGGCCTGGACTCCAACTTATAAGCTGCTGGACCGACTCATGGAGTAAAGATTTTATTTCAGATGTGCAAAAACTTTTTCCCGGTATTCCCATCCAGGGTAAGGGTTTGTTAGCAACTGAGGGCGCGGTAAGCATACCGCTGACAGGTGTAAAATACCCGGTTCTGACTCCCAATGCCCACTTTTATGAGTTTAAAGACATTGACAACAACAGGGTACTTCTGGCCCACCAGCTAAAATTGGATTCATGTTATAAACTATATATTACTACCAGCGGTGGATTTTATCGTTATGCCTTAAATGATATTGTGAAAGTAAGAGGATTTTACAACGAAGCACCTATGCTTCAGTTTATAGGGAAAACAGACAATGTTTCTGATTTTGTTGGTGAAAAATTAAATGAAGTACATGTGACACAAATTATCGCAGAAATTTCTAAAAAATACTTGCTTAAAGCCGCACATACTTTTATCGGAATTTCAAAATTGGAAAACACATTTGTCTATATGCTTTATATAGTCAAGGATAGTTTAAAATGCAATGCAGACAAAAATAAACTGGTAAAGGACCTTGATAATTTATTATCTGAAAACTATCACTATCACCATTGCCGGCAGATGAAACAGTTAAAACATGCAGGTTTAAACATTTTAAGCAAAGATCAGATGAACCTGTACATTAATATAAAATCAAAAAAAGAAGTTAAAAGCACATTTAAATTTTCACCACTGGAAAAAGATTTTGAACTGTTGCAGGAATTGAAAAATAATTCAGGTTGAGAAACAAGTCATGAAAAAGGAACTACTGATCATATTACCCGAAGGAAAAATTCATAAAATAAACGTGGGATCTTTCAGCAAATCCTTCCGTGAGGCACCACTTACAGCAACAGTGTTGGCTGCTTTGGTTCCTGAAGAACTTAATTTCAACATTACTATTGTTGATGAAAGCATCCAAAACATACCGCTGAATAAATCTTTTGATTTGGTTGCGATTAGTATACTTACCGGAACAGCACATCGCGGATATGTACTGGCAGGAATTTTCAAGCAAAAAGGAGCCATAGTTGTTTTGGGTGGCGTTCATGTCAGTCTCTGTCCAGGAGAGGCAGCAGAACATGCTGTTTCAATAGTGATAGGTTTTGCAGAAAGATCGTGGCCACAGTTACTGAAAGATTTCAATAATGGGAATTTAAAAAAGAAATACAAAGAATCCAATGCATATTTTGATGAATTGCCTATTGCCCGACGAGATTTGCAAAAATCATTAGCCTACATGATCCCCAATACCATCAATGCCACCAGGGGATGTCTGGGGAATTGTGATTTTTGCGCAGTCCCAGCGGCAGGCTTTGGTTGGCATACACGGCCAATTTCAAACGTTATTGATGAAATAAAAGCTTTAAATGCAAAAAGATTTGTGTTTAATGATGTGAGCATGGGAGAAGATATGGAATATTTAAAAATACTATTGCATGAAATGAAAGGCTTAAATAAGAAATGGGGAGGTTTGGTTTCTACAAAAGTTTTTAGAGATCCTGAAATATTGGATTTATTAAAAAGCAGCGGATGCGTTTATCTGTTAATAGGTTTTGAATCAATAAATAATAACGCATTAAAAAATATAAATAAAGGTTTTAACAAAGTAAAAGAGTACAAAAAAATAATAGCACAGCTCAGAAGTATAGATGTGATATTAATGGCCTGTTTTATTTTTGGCCTTGACGATGACCATGTAGATATTTTTGAAAATACCGTTGATTTTGTACAGGAACACAAAATAAATATCCCAAGATATGCAATTTATACACCCTACCCGGGCACAGAATCTTTTAAACGTTTATTAGAGGAAAATAGGATTCTGCACACTGACTGGTCATATTATGATACACAGCATGTGGTATTCAGACCAAAAAACATGACACCTGAACAACTTGAAAACGGATTTAAAAAAGCCTTCTACGATACCTATTCTATAAAAAACTCTTTCAAAAGAACATTGGCATCCGGGAAAAATTTCCCAATAACTTTCGGGGGTAATCTAGCCTATCGTTTATATCTGAAAAGACTATTTCCAGAATTCCGCAAAACATTCAGTTGACTGGAAAGTAATGGCTCGCTTAATGTCTCATTATCAGGATATTTTAACGTTTATATCTTCACCCTGATTCGGTTTCGTTGGTTTAAAATTAAGAGAGATTTCTTAATTAAAGAATCAATAAAAGGTTCAAAATTGCATGTAATACTATATTATATACCAATTTACTCATTAGAGAATAAGTAATAGCAGGGCTATAAGTTTTTAAAAAAAACATAAAGCAAAAAGGTACTTTTCAATGCCAGCAAGATTTTTCATCTCACTAAAAAGAATTGTTTTTAAAGGCGTTCGATGTAACTCACCATGAGTTCGGGGATTCGTATCAAAAATTCGGGCACAAAAAAAGAGGTCGATACTGACCTCTTGTCCTGTCTGGCTCCCATGACAGTTGGAAGTTGCAACCTGATTTGTAGAAAGTTAGTGTGAATTACCACCAAATTAAAGAAATCCATTTCTTAATTTCTAAACCATTCTGACCATATTCGGCTTAAGAACTATTTAATCCAAGTGTATAGCCAAAGCCATTATTGATATCCTTAAATACATTGTATTTTAAAAGTTATAACAAGTATTAACCTGTCTCACTTCTATATTTAGGTTTTTACTGTCACCATTTCTCACAAATGTTAATAAACCTAAAATATACCGCTACCATTAATAATTATATGAATATATCGACTGTAAAACAAAACTTTATAGTCGTTAATATTGTTTAATGATTACAGAATTTAGTTAAATTATTTCGATTTTGAAAGTTCAATGCAAAGGTTTATAGGTTTCATGGCAATTGTACTCCGGAATGTAAAACTTGAACAAAAAACAAATTGGAAAATAGTTTAACATTAAAACAAAGATTATGAAACTAGTTGAAAAAATATTAATGCCCGTCGATGTTAACCGGATCTGCAACGAGCAACTTAATTCTGCAATTAAAATTGCTAAAGAGTTTAATTCTGAGGTTTCTGTAATGTATGTTTTGCCTGAAACCGAAGTTCATCCCGAGATTAAAAAGCTTTTAACAAAATACATAAACGAAACACTTGCTAAAGTTCTAAAAACACTTGATGATGAAAAAGTTTCCTACACACAACCGATTATTGATTCAGGAAATCCGGTTGATAAAATTCTTCAGACAGCTAAGGAACAGAGTGCTAATTTAATTTTGGTTTGTTCAGGTAATAAGTCAGAGAATGAGCAATTTAAACTGGGAACCACAGCCGAAAAACTTATTCAGTTATCGGAAGTTCCGGTTTGGGTATCCAAATCCGGTCAACAAAATGAATTAAGAGAAATACTTTGCCCAGTCGATTTTTCCGACCCTGCAAAACGTGCTTTGCGAAATGCCATCTTATTGTCGAACAATTTTGACTCAAAATTACGCATTTTAGGTGTTTATGAACCATTCTTCACCACTTCGCCCCGGATTAAAATCGACCAAAAGTTGGAAAATGAAAAATTACAAAAACAATTTGAGCAAAAGATGAACGATTTTTTGGGCGAATTCGATTTAAAAAGGGTGAATCATATAATTGATATTCAGGTCGGAATTCCGCATGAGAAAATATTAAAAACGATACAAGAAAATGATGTAGACTTGTTGGTTATGGGAACAAATGGACGCTCTGGTTTTAGCCGTATAATTATGGGTAGCGTTACAGAAAAAGTAATCCGCCTGATGCCCTGTTCGTTTGTTACTACTAAAACACAAAATATTTTCGAACTGCCCTTAGACACCGAAATTAAGGAAATTGAAACCCATTTTAACAACGCTGATAAATTGCAAAAAAACGGCTTTTACAAAGAAGCCATTGACCAGTGTTTAATTTGTTTGCAAATAAACGACATGCACGTTCCATCAATGTATAAATTGGCCAAATTGTATAAAATTTTGGGTGACGAAATTAAGGTTGAACATTACGAAAAAATGGCCACCGAACTTTTGAGACGTTTATGGGACAAAAAAATTGAATATGAAATACGTAAACATTACAAGCCAAATAGTTGATTCACTTGTTAAATATTTACTTATACATTTGTAATAAATTTTTACAAAGAGGAGTCAGCTTCAAATAACATAATTAGATGCAAACTATTTTGCTCATATATTTGGTTTCAGCTTTTTTACCTTTCTTTTTCCCGAAACAGCTAAAAAAAGTTATTCCTTTCCTTTTGGCTTTTGTTCACCTTGGAGCCTTTATTTACTTTTTTTCAAAAATTGGATGGATAACAAAGGGGAATATTATCAGTGAGACTATCGTTTGGGTGCCTCAAATGGGCATTAATATCGAGTTCATTTTAAGTGGATTAAGCCTGGCTTTTGCCTTACTAATTACGGGTGTTGGTGTGCTCGTTTTTTTATATGCTCATGCCTACATGAAAAGTTACAAAAATTTACATGTATTCTATTTTTATCTTTTTCTGTTTAGTACTGCTATGCTTGGCTTGGTACTTTCGGGTAATTTAATTCAGCTTTTTGTGGGCTGGGAATTAACCAGCTTTTTATCCTTTCTGCTTATTAGCTTTTTTCACGAAAAGGAAACTGCACGAAATGCTGCATTTCAATCGTTGTTTATTACTGGTTTTGGAGGATTGGTGCTGCTTGCCGGTATTGTATTATTGGGCAGTGTGGTTGGCAGTTATTCAATTTCAGATTGGATTGCGCAGGCAGATTTACTTAAAGCACACAAGTTTTACCTTCCCGGATTGATTCTGATATTTATCGGGGTGTTAACAAAATCAGCGCAATTTCCGTTTCATTTTTGGTTGCCCGGCGCGATGCAGGCTCCTACTCCGGTAAGTTCGTACCTGCATTCAGCCACTATGGTGAAAGCCGGTATTTTTTTGCTGGCCTTGCTCAGTCCGGTTCTGGGCGGTACAAATGAATGGACTTACATTTTAACCTTAACAGGCGCAATAACCATGTTTTTGGGCGCCTACTTTGCCATTACACAAATCGACATAAAAGCAATACTGGCGTACACCACAATAAACTCCCTGGGAGTATTGGTATTGCTTTTGGGTATTGATACAGAATTGTCGGTAAAGGCTGCAATGCTTTTTCTTTTTGTACATGCTTTTTATAAAGCTGCCCTATTTATGATTGCCGGTTATATTGACAAGAAAACCGGGACCCGTGATTGGCGGAAGCTCGGAGGTCTTGCTAAAAGTATGCCTTTAACCTTTGTTTTTGCACTGTTGGCTTTGTTATCAATGGCGGGTCTTCCGCCTATGCTGGGTTTTTTGGGTAAGGAACTCATATATGAGGCAAAGGTGCAGTCGCCCGATATTGCACCTTATGTATTGGTACTTGGAGTTGCCGGAAATGCATTAATGATTGCCGTTGCATTGTTTTTCTTATTCAAAGTTTTTTTTGGTCAAGCAAAAAAACACATTCAAATATCAGTTAAAAACGACTGGGCTTATATTATTGGTTCAGCAGTACTCGCATTGTTAAGTTTATTCTTTGGTCTTTTCCCTTCTTTATTGGGAGAAACCATTATAGAACCTGCATTGATAAGTATTCTTAAAGAAGCCTACAATGTGAAGTTAAAACTTTGGCATGGCTTTAATACGGTGTTCTTTTTAAGTGTATTCACTGTGTTTCTTGGATTTGTATTGTTTTTTATTATTTACAAAAAAGATGAAGTGTTGGTAAAATGGAGAGCTATCAATCAAAGATTTTTCTCCATCAGCTTTGTGGATGTGTTAAACAAGTCGCTAAATGGATTTCTTACTTTTTCCAAACGTAAAACTCAATTGATTCAGCATGGCTATCATCGTTATTACATACTCACAATTTTTGTAGTGGCCTCAATTTTTTTATGGTACCAGGTTTATGTTACCATAGGATGGAACCTAAATAATATATTCACACTAAAACCTTTCTATATTTCGGGTTTGGTTGTGGTAATTATTTTCAGCACCATTTTTAGTGTGATATCAAAATCGCGTATTGCAACCATCATTACAATGGGTGTTACCGGTTATGGCATAGCCCTGTTATTTATGTACTACAGTGCCATTGATTTAGCCATTACACAAATAATTGTTGAAACCTTAATTGTGGTAATGTTTGTTTTAATTTTACAACGCTTACCGCTTTTTGCAAAACTATCTTCAAAAACCTCACGATTAAGAGACCTGATTATTGCACTCACTTTTGGTTCTGCCATGACGCTGTTAGCTTTGAAATCGATTAATGTTGATTTTAATCGCCCTATTTCGGATTACATGATTGAAAACAGCTATATAAAGGCCTTTGGGCAGAATGTTGTTAACGTTATTCTGGTAGACTTTAGAGCTCTGGACACCTTGGGTGAAGTGGTGGTGTTGGTGGTTGCAGGCTTGGGTGTATTTGTTTTATTAAAAAGGGAAAAAGCATGAACTCGGTACTACTTCAAATCGCATCAAAATACGTAAAATGGATACTGGTGTTTTTCGCACTAATAGCCTTATACCGGGGGCACAATAGTCCGGGAGGAGGTTTCATTGGTGGTTTACTGGTTGGCTTGTCTGTTATTTTTTACAGTTTTGCCTTTAATGCCTCAAAAGCTAAAAGTGCTTTAACCATTCAACCAGAAAACCACATTGCTCTGGGCTTGCTACTTATTTTCATAAGCATTTTGCCTGGTTTATTTTTGAAACAGTCATTTATGGCAGGTGTTTGGACAAGCATTCCCATCCCTTTTGGGGGAGTAA
>JBFEWU010000478.1:0-3241 GCA_041546215.1 Draconibacterium sp.
GGCTTCAGGCAGGGAATTGAAGCCGGATTCGGTGGCGGTGTGCCATCCGCCATCGACATTTTTGTTACACGGGAGTATCTGGAGAGAGCCATTGAAATTGTTAATGCAGTAAGCAACGAAGAGTGATGTATACAAAAGAGCAGGTGGCAAAAACCATAGATCATGCGGTATTAAAACCCGAACAAACCTTAGATGATTTAAAGGCAAACGCCGATATGTGCATTGAAAATGGTGTCTTTAGTATGTGTGTAAAACCTTGCGATGTGCCGGTAGCCGTTGAACTATTAAAAAACAGCGATGTAAAAGTGTCGTGTGTGTTAAGTTTTCCGCACGGAGCGGATGCAACTCCGGTGAAAGCATTGCAAGCCAAACAGGCGATCAAAGACGGAGTGGATGAAATTGATATGGTGATGAACATTGGGCGGTTTTTGTCGGGTGAGGACGATTATGTGATTGCTGATATTAAAGCGGTGGTAGATGTGGCTCATAAATGTAATGTGCTCGTAAAAGTTATTCAGGAAAGTGGACATTTAACTCCCGGACAAATTGCCAAAGCTTGTCAGTTAGCCTACCAGGCTGGTGCCGATTTTGTTAAAACATCAACCGGTTTTGGTCCGGGTGGTGCAAAACCGGAATACATTGAAGTGATGATTAAAACAGTAGGCGACAAAATGAAGGTGAAAGCTTCGGGAGGAATTCGGGACTGGGAAACAGCTGTCGCATTTTTGAAGCAAGGAGCCCATCGCCTCGGTGTGGGCTCAACAGAGGCTGTGCTAAAGGGAGGAACAGCAAATGGGGATTATTAGCCGTTGCCTGATATGGGCAGAATCGACTACATCATAAATTGTGAACGGGATACAAGTTTGCGAAACAAATATGACATTGGTGAATTGCAGTGTGGAAATTACCGATGAACAGTAAACAGGCGTAAAGAATTTTGCCATTCTCCTCTCGTGCACTTCGGAAAGCTAAATTTCATGCTCGTTTCATTTTTTTTAAGCCAAAAAAACAACCATATTTGTGGTTCTTTTTTACCAGGGTAATGTATGCACTTTTTAAACGGAGATAGAATTTATATAAAACCAGAGCCCAGTTGTGGAACACTTGATCAGCAGATTGAAAGTTGTTTAAGTCAACTGGAAAAAATTAATTCAGGGAAAAAGATTTTTAAACTGAATTATTTTGTCGATACCGCTTCGGACAAAGATTATTTGAGCCTGCAGAATAAAGTTCAGGCACAGGCCATTGATATGCTGTCTTCAACAATCATTCAAAGTTTTATTGCACAACCTCCGCTTAGCTGTCGGATCATTATTGAGGCATTTTATTACGATCCTTCTTTGTGGAACATTGAGTTGATTTCGTCAGGTAAAAATACAGCCGCTCTTTTTAGTAATGGGAAAGGTAATTTTTTAGTGGGTAATGTGCAGTCCAATGATAACTCTTCTTGTAAAATAAATTCAAGTAAGGCATTCGAAGCGTTACATGAAATTTTCAGGCAGGCACAATTCCCATTAAACTCAATTGTACGGCAATGGAATTATCTGGAAGATATATTGGGATTTGATGGCAAAGAGCAACGTTACCAGGAATTTAATGATATTCGCTCGGAAATATACGGTGATGCCTTTGATCGTTGTGGGTACCCGGCCGCAACCGGTATTGGCATGAACAGAGGCGGAGTAATTATTGAATTTGTGGCCGTAAAATCAGATGAGGCAATAAGCAAAGCTGTTGATAATCCACGGCAGATTGCGGCTCACGATTACAGCGAAAAAGTTCTGGTGGGCGAGGAGTGTGTATTAAAAAGTACTCCGAAATTTGAGCGTGCACGTTATTTGGAATTTTTGAATAAAAAAATGGTGTTCATATCTGGTACAGCTTCTATTACCGGAGAGAAAACAGTCGGTGTCGACGATCCCGTGGAGCAAACTGAAGTGACCATTCAAAATATGCAGCGATTATATTCACCGGAAATTTTAAACGGCCTGTCGGATGGAAAATTAAAAGCGAGATACGGGCATGCCAGGGTTTACGTAAAAAACCGGAAGGACTTTCATGCCATAAAAAAAACCTTTAAATCGCACTACGGAGATTTGCCGGTGGTGTATATTATTGCCGACATTTGTCGCCCCGATTTATTAGTTGAAATCGAAGGTAAGGTCATCTTGAAATAAACGTAAACTTCAGTCACGTCCGGGGCTGTCTCTTTTAAAACAACAGCCCCGGGCGATATGACTATTCCGGAGTCCTTCAGAAATAACATTAAAGGCAGGAGTTTGCCAGGCCTTTTTTTGTACGTTACCCCCTTAAAATTTAAAATCTACGCCGAACATAAAATGTATCCCGGCCTGTGGATAGTAACCATCCATTTTGTAGCGCTGGCCACCCAGCATATAGGAATACACCCAGGCATTTGATTCGTAAGTATGATTAAATAGATTGTTCGCCATAATGTGTAGCGTAATTTCTTCAAACAAACCGGTGTTGAACAAATAATCAGCCTTTATGTTGTTCACAAAATAAGCATCCAGAATACGATTGTCGCTGGCAGTATTGTCGATGAATTGTTTTCCCACATAGTTTGAGAAAAAGGCCAGATTCATGTTCTTAAGAGGTGAAAAAACAAATTGACTGTTTGCAATTACCTGGGGTGAAAAAGCCAGGTCTGTGGTTCCCAGTTCAAATGCTTCCTGTCCCCAGGTATCCCAATTATCGACATATTCGGTGAAATTTTTAATTTTATTTACACTGAATGTAGCATTAACATTCCATTGTAATTTCTTGCTCAGTTTTACACCTCCCTGCAATTCTAGTCCGGTGCGGTAACTTTTATCGACATTCACCATAATTGCCGAGCCAACATCGTTGATTTGCCCGGTCAGGACCAGTTGATCCTTGTAATCCATGTAATAGTAATTTGCTCCAAAGGAAAAATTAGACGAGGCATAATTGTAACCCAGTTCCCAGTCGTGCAAAGTTTCATGAACAGGTGCTTCGTATCCGGCTGGGTAATCAACAAATGCTGCCCGGGGGTCTATGCTTGAAGGTAACGGGGCCGGCACCATCACCCGATAGAAACGATTTCAATCCGTACTGCTCAAGGAGGAATGACCATGGCCGAACTCTCAATGGATCGCGTCGCCGTCATCGGCGCTGGCAAGATGGGCACCACCATCATCGCGTCGCTGCTGGAGCGCACCAACCTCGAGCCGGGGCAGATCGTCGCGACCCGCAAACA
>JBFEWU010000434.1:0-3692 GCA_041546215.1 Draconibacterium sp.
CCCCTTCTGTTCAGGAAAACGAAAAAGTACAAAGCGGTTACATTGTAAAAGTCGGCCCCGGGTATCCCATTCCGGCAGTGAGTGAAGAAGAAGAAACCTGGAAAGAAAAGAAGGATGATGTGAAATATGTACCCTTGCAAACACACATTGGCGACCTTGCCGTTTATATGAATAAGAGCGGCCACGAAATAGAGTTCAATAACGAGAAATATATTATTCTTCCACACTCGGCGATATTAATGATTATTCGAGACGAGAATTTATTTGATTAGAGAGTTTGCAGTAAAGCGAACAACAAATTTTCATAAAGCCAATTCAACGCTACTTTGAAGTGGCTTTTTTATGCTTAAAAATATCCATAGTGGTAGAATAACCTAATTCAAAAAGTTCGTCGGCATGTTTTCGTAAAAACATTTCGTAATCTTCAATTCCTTTGGGTTCGATATAATAATCTACTTGTTTTTTTATTTCTTCCCGGTTTTGGTTCACACTCATATAAACGGTACGCATGGCGATCTGTACAAGGTTTTTTACATTGGCGGTTGGATTAAGGGGGCTAATGTTTGAAACAATAATTTTTTCACAGTCTTTTATTATCGGTTCCACAGGTACATTATCCATTAGCCCGCCATCAACATACGAATCGCTACCAATTGTAACCGGTGAAAAAAGAATTGGAACAGAAGCAGAAGCCAGAACTGTTTTTGATAAAGGACCAGTGTTTCGGTACTCCACAGTTCCCTTGTTCAGGTTCGATACACATATATAAAATGGTATCGTTAAATCCTGGATGCGATCAACCTTAATTTCTCTTTCGATGATTTCTTTTACACCATCCAGTTTTAACAGACCATCTACCGGAATATGAATTTTGGTATACTGAAACATCCATCCTTTCGTGAAAATTTCAAGAATCTCTTCGGGCGATTTACCGGCTGCTATAAAAGCACCGGCAATGGCACCGGCACTTGCTCCTGAAATTACATCGGGTTTTATACCGCTTTCATAAAGAGCCGCAATTACACCTAAATGAGCAAATCCACGTGTTCCTCCACCGCTTAACACGAGACCGGTTTTATATTTTTTTGCCATACACAAAGGTATGAAAGAAGATTGATGTATGGGAACACGATGAATAAAAGATTAGACGCAAAATTTTATAACTTCCGTTAATCTATGGCAAACCACTTCTTCATTAGATCTTCGTCGCTTTTTTCATTCTTGTGAAAGAAAGCGTTGGTGCGATTATCGTAGATATAATCCTTTTGGTACTTATCGATATTTTTAATGATATCGTTCAGCGCCTTCATCATTAAATCAACTTCCGCGTTTTTCATGGTAGGATGCAACGACCATCTCACCCAACCCGGTTTATCGGAAAGATCACCCGTATTAATTTTATTGGTAATTTCCTGCGATTGCTCGTACGATACTTCCAAAAGGAAATGCCCGTATGTACCTGCACAGGCACAACCGCCACGCGTTTGAATACCATACTTGTCGTTTAGCAAACGGACCAACAGGTTGTAATGAATTCCCTCCACATAGAACGAAATCACACCCAGCCGATCCCGCACATTGTTGGCAAGAATATTTACTTCATGAATTGCATCGAGCCCGGCAAAAGCTTTTTCCAGTAATTGTTCTTCACGTTTACGAATGTTTTCAATGCCCATCTGATGTTTCAATTCAAAACAAAGCGCGGTTCGTATGGATTGCAAAAATCCAGGAGTTCCACCATCTTCCCGCACTTCAATATCATCCACATACTTATAATTTCCCCAGCGGTTTGTCCAGTCAACTGTCCCTCCTCCCGGATTATCGGGCACTTCACGTTTATACATCGATGCATCGAAAACAATTACACCCGACGATCCCGGTCCGCCTAAAAATTTATGCGGAGAGAACATTACAGCGTCAATCTTCTCCAGTGGATCTAAAGGATGCATATTAATTTCTTCGTAGGGCGCCGAAGCCGCAAAATCGATGAAACACACCCCTCCATATTCGTGCATTATTTTTGCCAGTTCGTAGTAAGGTGTTCGTACGCCTGTAACATTCGAGCAGGCCGTAAACGAACCAATTTTAAAGGGGCGTTCTTTATAATCTTCTAATACTTTGCGTAAATTTTCCGGCTCCACCAATAGTCCCTCACCGGGCTCAACCACCACCACATCAGCAATGGTTTCGTACCACGACGTTTGATTTGAGTGGTGCTCCATGTGTGTTACAAAAACCACGGGGCGTTCGCTCTCAGCAATGCTCCTTTTGGCCTGGATTAGTCCACCATGTTTCAATCCAAGAATGCGCTGAAACTTGTTAATAACGGCAGTCATTCCAAAACCGGCAGTAATAATTACATCGTTTGGTCCGGCATTTACATGCTGCTTTATGAGTTGATGCGATCTATGGTAAGCATGGGTCATCCGGATACCGGTTTCACTGGTTTCGGTATGCGTATTGCCAACATATGGCCCGAGTTCATCGGTTATTTTACATTCAATTGGTCGATACAGGCGTCCACTGGCAATCCAGTCACCATATATGATCTTCTTTTTGCCATAAGGCGAAGTAAACTTCTGATCTATGCCAACAATGTTTTTCCTGAATTTCTTAAAATGCTTTTCCAAACTACTCATCACCATTTTTTAAAGATTTCGCAAATTAAACGACTTTGGATGAATTAATTAACGGCAAAAATCATAAAAAATCCAATTCTTAGTGATTCGGACCCCCTCATAATGACTTATAATATGAACATGTTGCCTCGTCAAAAATAATAAATGCAATTTGATTGTCATTTTTTGACCATAATTGTCCATTTTTCCGGGCCTCGTCGTTCATTTCTGTCAAATCGTCACAAAAACGAAATGGCACAAGGTTTGATTTTAGCCCCGGGTAAAAATTCAAAAGTAAAACTAAAAACATATAAAAATGCAAACAGGAAAAATCGGAGTAACCAGCGAAAATCTTTTTCCCATTATTAAAAAGTTTCTTTATTCTGATCACGACATTTTTTTGAGAGAGATCGTATCAAATGCAGTTGATGCAACCCAAAAGCTAAAAACACTTGCTTCGAAAGGTGAGTACAAGGGAGATGTTAGTGATGCAAAAGTAGTTGTAACATTGGATACAGAGGCAAAAACAATTACCGTTTCGGATAACGGAATTGGAATGACTGCCGAAGAAGTTGAAAAGTATATCAATCAAATTGCTTTTTCGGGAGCCAACGAATTCCTTGATAAATATAAAGACGATGCCAACGCAATTATCGGCCACTTCGGACTTGGTTTTTACAGCTCGTTTATGGTATCGGATAAGGTTGATGTAATTACAAAATCGCATAAAGAAGATTCGCAGGCCGTAAAATGGAGTTGCAACGGAAGTCCTGAATTCACACTCGACAATGTTGAGAAAGAAGATGTTGGCACCGACATTGTTATGCACATCAGTGAAGAAGAAAAAGGATTTTTGGAAGACGCAAAAATTTCTGAAATCCTAAATAAATACTGCAAATTCCTTCCTGTTCCTGTAATTTACGGAAAGGAAAAAGAGTGGAAAGATGGAGCTCAGGTCGACACGGATAAAGACCAGCAGATTAACGATGTGGCACCAGCCTGGACTAAAATGCCGGCCGATTTGAAAGATGAGGATTATAAAGATTTCTATCGGAAATTATATCCCATGGGAGA
>JBFEWU010000371.1:0-4686 GCA_041546215.1 Draconibacterium sp.
ACGTGTTCTATTTTAAAAAAATAGTAACTTTGAAAAATGAATAACCGAGTTTCGACATTAAAAAATAAGGTTACAGAAGAAAAACGTTTTGTTTCCATCGAGCAAGCTCAAATCATTACTCGGATCTTCAAAAATACAGAGGATGAACCAAGGGCCATTCGAAGGGCAAAATCCTTTTTAGCTTCGTGTAACGAAATTTCAATCCACATTGATCCGCTTGAATTGATTGTTGGAAACCGCACACACGAAAGAAGAGCTGGTGTTGTTTTTCCTGAAGCCGGAATTCAATGGCTGGATAAAGAAATTGAAAACCTGCCTTTCCGCGAACAGGATAAGTTTTTTGTAAGAGAACAGGACGTTCTGATCTTTCGTCAGGAAATTGTTCCTTATTGGAAAGGACAATCGCTGGAAGATACAATTAAAGGTGGCGCTGAAGGCCAGGCGATAATGCGCACGGAAAAAGTCCTCAAAATCAATCAAAAAGACCATGCGCAGGGGCATATTTTACCTGACGTACAATCGTGGTTAAAATGCGGGCCGACAGGCATATTAAAAGCATTTTCTCAAGCAAGGAGCAACGAGACGGATGCCCACAAACAGTTGTTTTACAATTCGGTTTGTATTTCTCTGGAAGGAGCGATAAGTTTTATTTCTCGTTACCGTTCACTGGCCTTTGAATTAGCAGAAAATGCAGATTCCGAAAAAACCAAAGAGCACTTTCTGAAAATTGCCGGTATCTGCAAAAATTGCGCAATGCAACCACCAGAAACGTTTCATGAAGCGGTGCAATCCATCTGGTTTCTGTTTGTTTTGCTGCAACTGGAGTCCAATGCATCCTCGTTTTCCCCCGGGCGAATGGACCAGTACCTTCTCCCCTACTACCAAAAGGATATCGACAAAGGAATTTTAAGCAAAGAAGAAGCGCTTGAACTCATTTCATGTTTGTGGTTAAAATTTAATGAAATTGTGTACCTGCGAAACGCACACAGTGCCAGATTTTTTGCCGGTTTCCCCATCGGGTTTAACGTGGCCGTTGGCGGTGTTGATGAAAACGGAAATTCAGCAAAAAATGAGCTTTCGTATATGATGCTTAAAGCTCAAAAGATACTGGGGCTGCCACAACCCAATCTTTCGGCACGAATTGGCAGTAAAACGCCGGTTGAATTTTTGGACTCTTGTGTTGAAGTAATTGCTGAAGGCAGCGGAATGCCGCAAATTTTTAACGACGACGCCATTATTCCGGCATTGCAAAATCAAGGCATTTCAGAAAAACATGCTTTGGATTACGGTATCGTTGGCTGCGTTGAACTTACTACCCATGGCAATAACCTGGGATGGAGCGATGCAGCCATGTTTAATATGGTGAAAGTAATTGAGCTTGCAATGAATAATGGGATTTGTATGCTCTCCGGCAAACAAATAGGAGTACAAACCGGCTATTTAAAAAACTTCAAAACTTACGCTGAATTTGAAATTGCCCTTGAAAAGCAAATGAATTATTTCATCGAAATAATGATGAAATTAACAACTTTTGTAGAACAGGTACACATAAAAATGCTGCCCTCTCCTTTCCTATCATCGGTAATAAACAATTGCCTTGAAAAGGGAGTGGATGTAACAGCAGGTGGTGCTTTTTACAACTTTTCAGGGATTCAGTTTATCCAGGTTGCCAATGTTGCCGATTCGCTGGCAGTATTAAAAAATGCGATTTTTGAAAACAATATTATTACTCCTGAGAAATTAATATCGTTGTTGGAAGCAAACTTTAAAGACAATGAAATAATCCGGCAAATGTTGCTGACCCAGATCCCAAAGTTTGGTAACGACATTGCCTGGGTAGATGAACTGGGATTGAAATGGGCGAAGAAGTTTGCCGGTAAAATCAGTAGCTACACAAATTTCAGGGGTGGAAGATGTCACACGGGTTTTTATACCGTTTCGGCACACGTTCCCATGGGCAGTAATGTAGCTGCTACTCCCGATGGCCGTTTGGCAAAAACTCCATTGGCTGACGGTGGCTTATCTGCTGTTTATGGACGTGATTTAAATGGGCCAACAGCCTTGCTGCATTCCGTTAGCCGCATCGATTCCATGCTGGGAAGTAATGGAACCTTATTAAATATGAAATTTCTTCCTTCGTTTTTTTCTACTAAAGATGATATCCGGAAATTTTCTTATTTTCTGAAAGGCTTGATAAAACTAAAAATCAGTCATGTGCAATTTAATGTGGTAAATGGAGAAGAGTTGCTGAAAGCACAGAAAGAACCGGAAAAATACAGAAACCTTACCATTCGTGTTGCAGGTTATACCGCCTATTTCACTGAGCTTGCAGAAGACCTTCAGAATGAAATTATTGAACGAACGGAGCATGGTGTTTAAGAATGCATAAAGACGATAAAATATCAATCTTCAATATTAAACGATTTGCCGTTCACGATGGTCCGGGGATAAGAACTTCTGTATTTTTAAAAGGATGTAGCTTGTTTTGTCCCTGGTGCCAGAATCCGGAAGGAATTTCAAAAACAAAAAACTTACTTTACTGCAAAGGTCGCTGCATTGAATGCCACTCTTGCATTGCACATTGCCCGCAGAATGCCATAGAAGAATTGCCCGGGAGTGGTAAAATTCATATCAACAGGGATAAATGTGATTTGTGTGGCGAGTGCGTGATTCATTGTCCTTCCGGGGCACTCAGTTTCGACACAAAAGAATATTTCCTTTCCGAACTTGGACAAGAATTAAAACGGGATTTGGTGTTTTTTGAAGAGTCAAACGGTGGGGTAACCTTCTCCGGAGGGGAACCACTCCTGCAGGCAAATACAATAGCAGTAATTGCAAAAGAACTTAAACGGAACAAAATACATCTTGCGGTAGAAAGTTCCTTAATGATTCCCTTTTCAATCCTAAAAAAGGCAATTGAATTTGTGGACTTATTTATTGTAGATTTAAAAATTCTGGATAAAGAACAGTCGAAAGAAACCATTGGAATGGATTTGGATTTATACCGCAAAAATCTGGAATATCTTTTTGCAAATAATGTTGATTTGATTTGCAGGATTCCATTAATTCCAGGTTACACCGATTCTGATTCAAACTTAAAATCAATCAAATCTTTTGTTAACGAATTGAATTTAAAGTACAATCGCAATATTTCAATTGAACTCATCAATTTTAATCCACTTTCAAAAACGAAATATCAGCAATTGGGGCAGCCATTGCCAGACATTAATCGATGGACAAAATATTCAACCAAAGAAATAGAAACCTTTTATACCTTGCTAAAAAATGAACAATAAAATTACACTTGGAATTGATATTGGTGGAACAAAAACCAGAGTTGGTTATCTTACTGAAAACAATAAGGTAGAAATTTTAGGACATGTCCCTACCTCTCAAAATCCCAACGAAGCTGTAAAAAACATTATCGATGTTATTCGTTCGTCTAAGGTCCCGGGTGAAATTGAAAAAATTGGGATTGTCTGTCCCGGACCATTAAATCAGGAAAGCGGGGTCATACTTTCGCCTCCCAATTTGCTTCAGTGGGATAACTTTCCACTTACGGCAATTTTAAAAAAAGAGTTTGGGATTGAAGTAATTCTGGAAAATGATGCCAACGCCGGAGCTCTTGGCGAAGCTGTTTTTGGTGCTGCCAGGGATGCCAAAACCTTATTGTATTTTTCGTTGAGCACTGGTATCGGAGCAGGCATTGTAATCAACAAAAAAGTTCATGGTGGCTATAAAGGATTAGCCGGAGAAATCTGGTGTGTACCACCAGGATATTTTGGAGCAGATACCGGTGAACGTAGCATCACTGATTTATCGTCGGGAAACGGAATGGTTGATCTTGCTAAAGAAAAAATAGCAAAAGGATTGGAGACATCTATTAACAAAGACCAACCAACTACTTATGAAATATTCGATGCATACCACAAAGGCGATAAAATGGCCATTGAATTAATTGAAAAGGCAAAGGAAATTCTGAACGCAACAATTGTCTTTTCATCGTGCCTTTTAGCACCCGATGTCATCGTTTTAGGTGGTGGTTTAACCAACGATTTGGATTTGTTCTTTTATCCTCTACAGGAAATGTTCAAACAATCGATGCCTTTAAATGAATTAAAAGATACACCAATTGTAAAATCAAGTTTAGACAACGACAGCGTAATTTATGGCGCGCTCGCTTTGGGCTTGTAAGACGCCAAAGTCAGCCAGTTTGAATTATTGATACATGTAGTGCTTTGTGTTTTTCCTAAGGAGAAAAATCCACAATCCTTAACTCATAATTAGTTGCCAAACGCCTTTGATACCCATGGAAGTAGTTACTATGGAGAAAAGGAAAATAGCAGATAGAAAAATATTGGTTGTTAACGAGTTTTTATGTTCACCCATTATTCCTTTACGATTACCAAGGTATATAATACACCCAACTGTTAAGGGCAGAATCACCGCGTTAAATGCCTGAGAAATGATCATTACAAAAACTGGTCGTGCATGAAAAATTGGAACCACTAAACCAAGAAGTGAAATAACCAAAACCATAATACGGTATTTAGGCAAGGTCATTTTTCTTTCTGAATTATTGTAGTCGCAAAGCAACCACGGCAACATCATCACATTTGGAAACTGAGAAGAAACACCTGCTGAAACAATACCAATGACAAAGATGGTGGTCGCCAGTTTCCCGGC
>JBFEWU010000084.1:0-15167 GCA_041546215.1 Draconibacterium sp.
ATTAATTATTATTGATTAGTTAATAGCTCTGCCGAAGGCCCCACAGGCCCCATCGGGATTCCTTCGGAAGATACCTTCGGTGCATCCCGATGGGGAAAGCTCAAAGGAAAAAGACCGGAGAAGAGAGAAATAAACCGTAAGAAAAGAATATGTACTTAAACTATTATCGGTCTACATTAAAATTCTTTAACTTGCCTAATCAATAAATTAAATCAACGTAATGAAACCTATTCTCAACATCAAATTCCATGTGCCGGTTCTTCTTTTTCTTTTTTTCTGCAGTAACCTTTTTGCCCAGGTAAAAATGTATGAAGATCATCGCTCATTGCCAACCTACAAAGTAGAGCCAGCCGAAAAAGCTCCCATATTTTTTACCGGTGAAAGCTTTCAGGGGGCTAGAAAAGTTATCTATCCCTATGCACAAAACGATGTCATTTCACACGAACGGGAAATGAAAGACTGGCAATTCCTGATGCTCGAAAACGAATACATAAAACTGGGAATTACCCCAGAACTAGGAGGCAAGCTTTACTACGCAACTGATAAAAGCAACAATTACAACTTCATTTACAAAAACAACGAAGTAAAACCTTCGAACATTGGTATGACAGGCGCCTGGGTTTCGGGAGGTATTGAATGGTGCGTGCTTCATCATCACCGCGCATCAACCATGCTGCCCATGGATTACAGTATGGCCGAAAATGAAGATGGCAGCAAAACCATTTTTATTGGCGAAACCGAACCGCGCCATCGTATGCGTTGGACGGTTGGCGTAACCGTACACCCCGGAAAATCGTATTTCGAAGCAGAACTTTCCATCTATAACCCAAGCCCTTATACCAACACTTTTTTATACTGGGCAAATGTGGCAGCCCATACCAACGAAAACTACCAGACCATATTTCCGCCCAGTGTTAACGTGGCCACATTTCATTCCAAAAACGATTTTACACACTGGCCCATATCAACAGAGGTATACCGTGGTCAGGATTTTACCGAAGGAGTGGACATTAGCTGGTGGAAAAATGTAAAAAAATCGGCATCCTTTTTCTCGTGGGATCTAAAAGAAGATTTTATGGGAGGTTATGACCACGGAACAAACAGCGGAACGGTACATATTGGCGACCATAACATTGTAAAAGGTGCCAAGCTTTGGGAATGGGGCTCGGGCCCGCGCGGGCAGGCCACCGAAGGAAGACTGACCGAAACCAGCGGCCCCTATGTGGAGATTATGGTGGGCGCCTTTTCCGATAACCAACCCGACTATACCTGGATACGGCCCTACGAAACCAAACGATGGAAACAATACTGGTACCCGGTTAAAGATATTCAGGGATTTAAAAATGCCAATCTTAATGCCGCCGTTAACCTCGAACAACGGGAAGACAACAAAGTATTTCTGGGATATCATTCAACACAAAAACTGGATAAAGTACGGATTGTACTTAAAAATGGCAATACTGTTATTTTGCAAAAGGAAGTACAGATTTCGCCTGAAAAAGCTTATACCGAAATGGTTGAAATAAATGGCACTTACAAATTTACCGACCTGTATACCGAATTAATAGATGCCGGCACCAACGAAACACTGATTACCTATCAGCCCAAAGAAAAAATACGGCCTGGAAAACTTCCCGAAACCGTTAAAGCACCACCTGCTCCTGAAGACATAGAAACGGTAGAAGAGTTATTTGTAACAGGCAGTCGAATGGAGCAGTTTTATAAAAAATCGATGCCTTTTTACGAGGAAGCTCTAAAACGCGATCCAGGTAACGTTCGTGTAAACACAGCTGTCGGGAACCAGTACCTCAAAAATGGCGATTACCCCAGAGCACGAAACTATTTTTCAAGGGCTGCAAAACGGTTAACCACCGACTACACACGCCCGGCAAACTGTGAGGCACTATTTCTGCAGGGAATAACATTAAAAGCGCTGGAACTTTACGATGAGGCCATCGACACCCTTTACCGGGCAAGCTGGGATTATGCCTGGTACTCGGCTGCTTATTTCGAACTGGCACAGATTTCCTGTATCCGGGGTGATTTTGAAAAGGCCCTGCAACAGGTAAATGAGTCGATCTCAACCAATACCAGGAATAACCGTGCCATCGTGTTAAAAGCTTCAATCCTGCGTCGTTTAGGAGATGATAAAGGCGCTGCTGAAACCCTGTCCGGAATTACCAAAACTGATCCGCTGAACTTTAGATTGGCAAACGAAAGTTATCTTCTTGCAAAAGCATCGGGCAACCAACAAGAGGCGCAGAAGAAACAAGCAACATTTCGTAAGTTAATGAGAGATTTCGACCAAAATTACCTGGAGCTGGCAGTTGGATACATGAACGAAGGAATGTTTCCTGAGGCCGAAGAGGTTTTGCTGGCATACGGTGGCACAAACCCAATTGTTGTTTACTACCTGGGGTATATTCAGCATAAAAATGAAAATAAAGAAGAGGCAAAAAAGTTATTTGGAAAAGCACAAAGGCTTTCCGAAGATTACTGTTTCCCGTATAGGTTAGAAACCGTAAAAATATTGAAAAAGGCACTCGAGTATAACGAAAACGATGGGAAAGCCGCTTATTACCTGGGTAACATATTATACAACAAACAACCGGCCAAAGCAATTACATATTGGGAAAGCGCTGTAATAAAAGAACCGGGTTTGGCCATGGCCCACCGAAACCTGGGCTGGGGATATTACCGGCATTACAATGATTTCCAAAAAGCAATTCCCTATTACGAAAAGGCCATTGAACTGGATAAAAGCAATGCCATATTGTTTACCGAACTCGACCGCTTGTATGAACTGAACAACAGTCCGGTTGAAATCCGATTGAAACTATTTAAAGGGAATGAGGCGGTTGTAAATAAACGCGACGATGCCTTTGTGCGACAGGTAACCGTTCTTACCCTGGCCGGAGAACCGGACAAATCGGTTGAGCTGTTAAAAGATAAAGTGTTTAGTTATCGCGAAGGAAATTCAAGGGTGCGGGAAGTAATTATCGATGCTCATCTATCCCTGGGGCTGCAACATATGGACCAAAAGAATTATCAAAAAGCGCTGGATCATTTCTTGTTGGCCCAGGTTCCCGACGAAGAAGCAGGTAGCGCCCGTTCCGGAAACCGGAATATCCAGGTAAATTATTTTATTGGAAAAGCTTATGAAGCCTTGAAAAAAAATAAACAAGCCAAAGCGCATTTTGAATTAGCAGCAGCTACCGAACCGTCAAAGCAAATTGGAGTAATGGATTATTACCAGGGTCTAAGTTTTTTGGAGCTGAATAGTAAAACAATGGCCAATGAAATTTTTGATGCCCTGATTAAAGCGGGTGATAAAATCATAAAGGATGAAAGCGAGGAGGGCGAGGAATTCTTTGCCATTTTTGGTGAAAAGGAAGAAGGAAAGGTCCTCGATTCTAAAGCTTACACTTTGCGTGGTTTAGGATACAAAGGACTTGGCAATATGAAGCAGGCGAAAGAGGATCTGGAAACCGCCGTGCATTTATCGGTAAGTAATTTGTGGGCAAATACCGAATCAACAGGTCTGTAGTATGCGCGATTTTTTTCGGGGCGATACATGGAAGCTCCTGCAGTATTTAAACGTAAGGGAAAGTATTTTCTCATTGCATCAGACTGTACCGGTTGGGACCCAAATGCCGCCCGCCTGGCCTGGGCACCATCAATGCTTGGTCCATGGGAAGAGCTTGGAAATCCTTGTGTTGGAGAGGGGGCTGAGCTTACTTTCAAATCACAAAGCACTTATGTTCTTCAGATTCAGGGGAAAAAAGATGCCTTCATCTACATGGGCGACCGCTGGAATCCCGATAATGCCATTGATGGACGTTACATATGGCTGCCCCTTCAGTTCAACGAAAAGGATCATCCTTATTTGGAATGGATGGATGAATGGAGCCTGGATAGATTTGAATCGAAATGAAAAAGAACAAAGGCTTGAGAAAGGTAAAATAGAGCAGGTATTGGTCAATTTTCTACTTATGATTAATCCATGAAAATTCTATTTTGGCAAACTGAAATGGAATTGTAAAAAGCCTGTTTCATGAGGCACCGTAAGTGTCTGAAAATGACAAAAAATAAGGTTAAATAATGAGAGTCAATTGTATAGGGATGCCCGGAAAAAAATGCATTAGTATGGATTTTAAAAAAATGGTTAGCGCATTAATCTTAATTCTCCTTTTCCAGGGAACTTTCGCACAAACTAAATTAAACCAACTTTCGCTCGATGGGAAATGGGAAATCATTTTCGACCATAAGAATGCAGGTGTAGAGGGCCAGTGGCACCTGAATAAGAGCTACGATGCCCAAAGGGGAATCAAAGAAATTGATGTACCAAGCTGCTGGGAAGAGTACGAAAAGGATTATGAAGGTGTAGCCTTTTACCGTAAAAAGTTTATGCTCCCCGAAAGGTGGAAAGGGCAAATCCTCGAATTAAAATTCGATGCATCAAACTACATGACTCAAGTTTGGCTGAACGAGCAGGTGGTTGGTTTTCATGAAGGTGGTTATACTCCTTTTCGCTTTCGTATCGATAAGCTGGCAAAGCCCGGAGAAGAAAACATTCTAACCGTTCGCGTAATCAGCCCTATCATTCTTACCGATAAGAGAATTGACGGACTTGGGCGCCAGGAAGTTCCCATGTGGCGGGGTGCCATTACCGGCGGAATATGGCAGTCGGTTAATATCTCTGCCTCGGGTACCGAGCGTTTTACTGATGTGTTTATGGAACCTGACATCCATACCAACACAAACACCTTCAACCTGGAAATTGAAAATACCAAAACCAGCATCACCGACTCTGAAATTGAAATAAAAATTCTATCGTATGATGGGGAGGTAGTGGCAACTCAAAATGAAAACGTACAGGTTCAACCCGGAAAAAATCACTACAAATATCAGTTGCAAATTCCGGATGCCAAATATTGGTCGATGAATAATCCACACCTCTACAAAGCTGAAGTTAAGGTAAAAACAAATGGCGAATTGTCTGACCTGTGGACACACAAATTTGGTATGCGAGAGTTTACTGCAATAGATAATCAATTTGTATTGAATGGTAAACCCATGTACCTGAAAGCCGCTTTTTTTGAAGGATTGTACCCGGTAAAACTGGCTTACCCCGACAGTCGCGCTTTGGCCATTAAGGAAATAAAATTAGCCAAAGAAGCCGGGTTTAATATGATTCGCCCCTGGCGCAAACCGGCTCCACCACTGTGGCTGGATCTATGTGATTCCTTAGGAGTATTAACAGTCGGAAGCCTGGTGACAGAATGTATGCACCGTCCAATTTCAACGCCGCGCTTACCCTTTGTGGTTGAAAATGAAGTGCGAAAAACCATTCTGTCAAACCGTAACCGCACCTGCATTGTACAGTGGGAACTGTTTAACGAAATCAACCGTCCTATTTTGGCGCAAATGCTAAACTCAATGTCAATTCTGGCACGCGATCTGGATCCGACCCGAATGATTCTGGATGAATCAGGAGGTTGGGGCGAAGGTGCAAATGTGTATTTGCCTTACCAGCGTACGCCCATAAAATTCAACGATATTCATCATTACAGTGGTTCACAGGTGCACGAAAAAGAATACAATGGCTACCTGGCCATTGCCAAAACCAATGAAGAAATGAAAGCCCTGGGGATGGCCGGAGTAAAGGGATATGGAAGAAATGTGGTGCCGGGTATAATGTCATACGTTTCGGAATTGGGTTATGGAAGTACACCCGATTTAACCCGGAATAACCAGCAGTTTGCTAATGAAGGGAATCCCATTGTGGCGCCAACCATTTATCACAAAAAAATGGAAGATGAACTGAAAATTGCCATGGAAAAAACCGGGTTCGATAAAATTTACCCCGACTTAAAAGATTTTTACCTGGAACAGCAAAAAATGCACGGGATCGCCAATAAAAGAATGATAGAAGCCACCCGCAGCAACTCAAGCATTGCGGGATATTGCGTACATGCTTTGGTGGGTGGCGACTGGGTAATTGGCGCAGGCTTGCTCGACCTTTGGCGTAATCCGAAAACCCTGGTTTACGATATGACCAGGGAGGCGAATCAAGAACAAATTGTTGCCATTCGTATTCTTCCCCGTAATGTATATGCCGATAAAGGCGCAAAACTGGAAATTACCGGAATTAGCGAGTTGGAAACGGAAGCAGCAAACATTTCAATACAAGTTAAATCGGAAAAAGGAAAAACGGTTTTTAGCAAAAGCCTGAATCCCGATTTTAAATATGGAATTTCAACCTTTTTTGCCGATGAATTGGAAACGTCAAGCTGGAAAGGAAATTACACGGTTGTTGTGGAGGTAAAGGGAAAGTCAGGAGAGCTTATTACCAGAAACTCGCAAGCTTTCGACGTATTTACTCCAAAACAATTACAAGCTCCAAAAACGAAAGTTGCAGTAGTGGATATGGACAAAAATTTGACAAAATTCCTTCTAAGCAAGAATATTGATTTTGAGCCTTTCTCATCCGAAACAGACAAAAAAATGCTGGTAGTTGTCGGTAAAGCAAACCCTAAAAATGAGAGCTATAAAAAGCAAGCCGATGCCGTTAAAAGATTTGTACAGGCCGGTGGCAAAGCTATTTTTCTCGAAGTGCCGGGGAAACCCATTAAACGATTGCATATTGGTGGCGACTTAAAGGAAGTGGAGCAGGATGTTCTGCCTTTTGGAGCAGAAATGCACTCAGCCTGGGTGGCACTTGGTGGCTGGGCAGGTAAATCGCACATTGTTACCGGCCACCCGGTATTTAAAGGTTTGCCAGGCGAATTGATTATGCACGGTGTATACGAAAATGTACATCCGAAAACATCCATGTCGAAACAAAAAGGAAAATACATTGCCGGTGAAATCGGTTACGACCACTTTCCTCGAATGGACATTATGATGCGCCACTACAACGGCCCCGGCGAAACCTGGTGGGCTGCCGATGTGCTCGAAGCTGAAATCGGCAGTGGAACCATGTTGCTTTCAACAATGGATATTCTTAAACACCTGGGAACCGATCCTGTGGCAGAGAAACTTTTGTTCAATATGATTGATTATATGTTGTGTTGTATTTAAGAGGTCTTCTATATATTAACTGTAATTTAGACCAATGAAAGCCACACCATTGAGGCTGATTTATAAAGAACAAAGAACAAGGAGCAAAGAGTAAAGACAGAAGGATATGAATATTAACTGAGGAAGCGAAGAGAAATCTCAGCGTCTTTGCGCCTTGGCGGTGAAAAATAAGAGAAGTTTCATACTATTAAAATTGTTTATTTTTTATGGTATAGTATGGAACTCGCATCCATTTTAATCATCCTCTTGGGTGTAAATATTTTACATGCTCGTTTCATATTGCTTTAAAATATTGAAAATGAAAACTTTTAATTTTTGCGTAAAAAAAAGCACACTAATCATGCTGTTTATACTTTTTTGTATGAATGCTTTTGGCAGTCAGGCAAGCCTTAATGATAAAGTGAGCGGTATATGGTACAAGCCCAACGAAAAAGAACATTCCTCATTCCAATGGAAAGCCGCCTGGATCTGGGCAAATGAAAAATCAGAAACAAAGGCAATTCTGGCTCGCCGGGTGGTGCAACTCGATCGGATTCCCGAAAAAGCGATGCTTCGTATTACAGCCTCATCGCAATACCAGCTTTATATTAATGGCGGGTATGTCTGTCGCGGACCTGCACGCTCTGCTCCACACCATCAGTCCTACGATATTCTGAATATTACGAAAATGCTAAAGGCAGGTGAGAATTTAATTGCAGTTCGGGTTCATCACCAGGACGGGAAACGCTCGTACCAGTACGAAGGAAGAGCCGGACTATTGGCTCAGCTCGATATTGATGATAAACATACCCTTCTTTCCACTGACTCTGATTGGAAAGTTGTACCCGATCCTTCGTGGGATAACAAGGCACCCCTAATCAGTCGTTTTCATCAAGTGGTTAACGACAGGGTAGACTTCCGAAAATATCTCAAAGGATGGGAAACTCTGGCTTTTGATGATCATGGCTGGGACAATGCCACAGAATTGATGCGCAAACACGGCTGGCCATCGCCACAAAAAAATGCAAAGGCGCAAGCTTTAACACCTCCCTGGACTTCACTCGTTCCGCGTGACATTCCATACTTAAACGAGAGAGACATTCAGGCTGAAAAGCTAATTGAGGCTGTTCAGATAAATGATCCCATTCCAAATCGTGCACATCGGCTTACCGGTGAAATTCATTTGAAGGATAAGAAAAATGAGGCGCTTGAAATTCCAGCTTCCGAAGGCTCGAATTATTGGCTATTGGTGTACGATTTTGGTGAAACAGTAAATGGCATGCCAAAACTGGACATTGAGGGTGCTGAAGGAACTGAAATTGAAATTGTATCAGCCCCCTTTATGGTAGGCAATACATTTACTCATATAACCGTGGATTCCGAACTGCGGGATAAAATTGTATTATCGGGTAACAGAGATCAATGGGAAGCCACCTACTTTAAACCCTCCCGGTATTTGGGAATAATGGTTAAAAACGACGAACCCGTAAAATTATATACAGCCGCAATTCATGAAATAGAATATCCTTATGCCCTGAAAGGAAAAATAAGTTCGGAGGATGCACCCTGGATAAAGAAATACATGGATGCATCGGCCAAAACCATAAATGTAACCACCACCGATGCCATAACCGATAATTACCGCGAACGCCGTCAGTATGCCCAAACCGCCTATTATGCCATGCTGGGCAGTTATTATATTTTTGATAATCCGGAATTGCAAAAGCGTTATTTGTTACAAACTGCACAAGAACAAACCGCCAACGGTATAATGCCGGCTTATGCACCACTTGCCAAAGACGATTATATGATTATCCTGGGCTCAAACTGTTTGTGGATTCGTGGTTTACGAAACTACCTCATTCATTCGGGCGATGAAATTACTGTGCGCCAATTGCTTCCGGCAGCCCAAAAAATGATGGACTTGTTACACAGCTTTACCAATGATAAGGGACTAATGGATAATCCTCCGTTTGCTTACTGGCTTGATCACAGCGTAAACGACCGGCGTGGTGCCAACATGACCATTAACGGACATTATTGGGGTGCATTAACTGATTTTGCTGAGTTACTCAATGGATTAAATGTGGATGGGGCAGAAGAATTTGAAAAAAGAGCGGAAAGGCTTAAGCAAAGCATTCAATTGTTCTGGGACCATGAGAAACAGCTCTTTGCCGATGCTTTAATCGATGGAAAACGCTCGCCCATGTTTAGCGAACACGGAAATGCAATGGCTCTGGCAACAGGCGCTGCAACACCCGAACAGGCAAAAGGAGTGGCAGAACAAATTTTGGCTGATGATAAGCACGATTATATGAAACGCGAAAACGGCATGACCATGGTTACTCCGGCCATGTCGTATTTCTTACATAAAGGATTGTGCGATTATGGGTATGTAAAGGAATCCTTCGACCTTTTCCGTCGCCGCTTTGACATGATGCTGGATGATAACACCAACCAGACATTATGGGAAGAATGGTGGCTGGATGGAAGCGGGCGAACCGGAAAATTTATGGGAGGAAGAACACGCAGCGACGCCCAGACCGAAAGCGCCTTCCCACCTGCCCTCTTTGCTGAATTTATAGTTGGAATAAGGCCCGTAAAACCCGGAGCAAGGGAATGGACCCTGAAAAATATCGATTCGGGCGTTCAGCAAATTCAGGCTTCAGTGCCCACAATTTCGGGGAATGTACATGTGGAGTGGGACAAGCGCAAATCCCAAAAAATGCTGTTCGTTTCCGTTCCGGGAGGAGCTACGGTAAACCTTAACCTGGCTGGCCTGAGAAAAAATAAAAACTCAGGCATTCGCTGTAACAATAAAGTAGTAGATAAAGAAAAGACAATACTTCCTTTAACAGCCGGTGAATATGAGATTCATTTTTAGATAAGAAACCTTGCTGATTCTCATACTGAAAAGGAGTATTTGTTGTTTATGTGACCGCGATTTTTTTGATAATGCATCTGTTTTTAGAAAAATTACCTCTTTTATGAATAATATCATCCCCTTTAATCTTCAAAAGCACAGTATCTTTGTCCATAAATCGTTTAAAAACTGAAACCATGTATAAAATTCTATTATCATTTCTACTTGTCTCTTTTTCGTTCATTTCTTTTGCCCAAAACGATTGGGAAAATGAACAGGTATTCGGAATAAACAAAGAACCGGTTCATGCCACTTTCTTCCCCTTGAGTTCTGTTGACGAAGCCTTCAGCGATGGACTGCAATCGCCATGGGTACAACTGCTCAACGGAACCTGGAAATTTAACTGGGTAGCCCATGTTGATGAAAGACCTATGGATTTTTACCAAAGCCATTTCGATGCTTCGGCCTGGAAAGACATAGCGGTTCCGTCGTGCTGGCAAATGCAGGGTTTCGGAACCCCGATCTACACCAATATTACCTATCCTTTCGATAAAAATCCGCCTAAAATTGGAGGCCCCAATGGCAATCCTGTAGGTTCGTACATCCGCACCTTTACACTTCCTGAAAACTGGGATGGACGGGAAATTTTTATTCATTTTGATGGTGTATCCTCAGCATTTTACATCTGGATAAACGGCCAAAAAGTAGGCTACAGCCAGGGAAGCCGCACGCCTGCCGAATTCAACCTGACAAAATATTTACAAAAGGGTGAGAACAAAATAGCCATGCAGGTTTTTCGCTGGTGCGATGGCAGCTACCTGGAGGACCAGGACGGCTGGAGAATGAGTGGCATTTTTCGCGATGTTTATCTGTACTCAACACCCAAAACTCAGATCCAGGATTTCTTTGTGACCACAAACCTGGATGAAAACTACGCAGATGCCCTTATTTCAGCTAAAATTAATCTAAAAAACTACGATAAACGTACCTTTAAAAATGGCTCTCTTGAATTAAAACTCATGGATACCCATGGTAATGGGATTACAATCGATGGAGAATTTTCAAAAGTCATTTCATCCATAAATTCAGGAGAAAACCTGGAGCTTGTTTTAAGCGGCAAAGTTACCAGGCCACTAAAATGGACACATGAAACTCCGAACCTGTACAAGGTTGCCATTACGCTAAAAGACAATAAAGGTAAGGTAAGCGAAGTAGTTGCCTGCAATACCGGTTTTCGCGAGCTTGAAATTAAAAACCGCGAGGTATTGCTAAATGGCAAACCCATTATGTTCAAGGGTGTAAACAAAGTAGAGCATCACCCCCTACATGGAAAGATGACCACCCGCCAATGGCTCGAAAAAGAAGTGCTGATTATGAAACAGTACAACATTAATTCCATACGTACAGCCCATTACCCGCACGAACCCTATTTATACGAATTGTGCGACAAATACGGCATTCTGCTGATTGATGAGGCCAACGTTGAATCCCACGGAATGCGTTATGGTGCAGAATCCTTAGCCAAAGATCCTGCCTGGGAGAAAGCACATGTACAGCGCTTACGTTCAATGATTCAACGCGATAAAAACCACCCGAGTGTGGTCATGTGGTCGCACGGAAATGAAGCCGGGAATGGAGTAAATTTCGTGGCCATGAACGAGGAAGCCCATCGCCTCGATCCAACACGCCCAACACACTACCACTTTGCAGAACTTCCTGTTTCCTCCGATGTAATTGGTGGATGGAAACGTGGAAATGGCCCTGTTTGGCAAGGTCGCTACCTCGAAGTAACTGATTTGTACAAATATGAATACGCCGCCGACCAACGCCCTTTTATTTTAAATGAATACGCCCACGCCATGGGAAATGCTATGGGGAATTTGCAGGAATACATGGAAGCTTTTGAAGAAGTGGATGGACTGATTGGCGGGCACATCTGGGACTGGGTCGACCAGGGAATTTTGCAAAAGACCGGCGATGGCGAAGAATGGTACGCTTACGGAGGTGATTTCGGTGATACACCCAATGACAAAAATTTCTGTTTAAACGGCATTGTTCTTCCCGACCTGGGTATTACCCCAAAAACCATCGAAGTAAAACGCGTTTATCAGAACATCGGATTCAAATTAATCGATAAAAGCGGCTTGCTCAGCATTACCAATAAAAACCAATACACCTCGCTGAGTGGCGTTACCTTTTTCTGGCAGCTTCTGGAAGATGGGAGGCTGGTTCAAAACGGCAGTTTCAAAACCGATGCTGAGCCGGGATTGAGCGAACATATTACGGTTCCCATTGATGGATCCCGGTTTAAAACGGACAAGGAATACCTGCTGAATATCTCCGCTAAATTAAATGATAAAACCAATTGGTGTGAGGCATGGCACGAAATTGCTTACGACCAGTTCATTTTAAGAGAATGGAATTTTGAATCCAAATTATTGCCTTCTGCCCAGGGTTTGAGTACCATCCAAAACAATGAATCGGTGGAGATAAGCGGTGAAGATTTCACCTTCATATTTGACAAAAAGAATGGCGTTATTTCGGAATATAAAATTGCCGGGGAAAATTTAATTGAGCAGGGACCAGGTATAAATGTGTGGCGTGCACCTACCGACAACGACGGTTCTTACTGGCCCGGAGACGACAACAAACGCCAATGCGAATTGTGGTTAAATGCCGGATTTAAAGACATGAAACAAAAACTGGTGAACCTGGAAATAAGGGATTCCAATGACCGGAACGTAACTTTCATCGCAAAATACGAATTGCGAAATCCTGCAACACAAGCAGGTTTTGATTCGAAAGTTAACTATTCAGTTTTTGCTGATGGCAGTTTTACCATGAACACCAAAGTCGAACCTGTGGGAAAACTACCCAACTTGCCCCGACTGGGCTACCAACTTGTATTTCCCGGTTCGTTTAATAACTTCCAATGGTATGGTCGCGGCCCGCACGAAAGTTACAACGACCGAAAAGTTGGTGCTCTGATTGGCCATTATTCAGGAACTGTTGATGAGCAATTCACCTATTACGTAGTACCACAGGAAAACGGCAATAAAACCGATGTGCGCTGGGCAAAATTAAGCAATGACAAGGGGCTCGGTCTTATGGTTTCCGGAAACGTTCCCCTGGAAACGTCAGTACATCATTACAGCACCGAAGCACTTTCAAATGCGGTACACACTTACGAACTGAAAAAAGAAGAGCGTAGCTACTGGAACATCGACTGCCGGCAAGGAGGCCTGGGAGGTAACAGCTGCGGACCACTTCCATTGGAAAAATACCTCCTAAAACCTCTTCCTGTTGAATTTTCACTTACTTTTATGCCTATAAAATAGAAGCAAAATTTAAATCGATATGAAACGCGTAATTCTTTCAATCATCTGCCTGGTATTCGGAGCAGTAATCTTTTTGTCCTGTCAGCAAAAAGCAGAAAATGAAACAAAAAAGAAACCCAACGTACTCTTTATCCTTGTGGATGACTATGGCTATACCGACTGTGGTGTTATGGGAAGTGACTATTATGAAACGCCCAACATCGACAAACTGGCCAAGGAAGGAATGATTTTTACCGACGGGTATGCCACATGCCAGGTGTGCAGCCCATCGCGTGCCAGTCTCATGAGCGGGAAATTTCCTGCCCGACATGGCATTACCGATTGGATTGGTGCAAAAACCGGGGAAGCCTGGAGTAAAGTGGGAAGAGCAACACAGCTGCTTCCTCCCGAATATGTCCACGCACTTCCTCAGGAGTACACTACCTTGCCCGAAGCCATGAAAGAAGCCGGGTATAAAACTTTTTTTGCAGGGAAATGGCACATCGGAGGAAAAGGATCGTGGCCCGAAGATCATGGCTTTGACATTAACAAAGGTGGCTGGGATGTGGGCAGCCCCAAAGGAGGGTACTTCTCACCCTGGGAAAACCCGAACCTGCCAAGCGGTCCCGATGGTGAAAACCTGTCCATGCGGCTGGCCAAAGAAACCGTTAACTTTATGAAAGAACACAAAGACACGGCATTTTTCGCCTACCTTTCGTTTTATGCTGTACACGGCCCCATTCAAACCACGCAGGAAAAATGGGCCAAATACCGTGAAAAAGCCGAAACCATGGGCATCGCTGAAAGCGGTTTTGAAATGGGACATTTCCTTCCCATCCGACAGGTGCAGGACAACCCGGTTTATGCCGGCCTCGTGGAAGCCATGGATGATGCAGTTGGTGAGGTATTAAATGCTCTTGAAGAATTGGGACTGGACGAAAATACCATCGTCTGCTTTACCGGAGACAACGGCGGTGTTGCTGCCGGAGATGCCTTCGCAACAAGCAATAAACCACTTCGTGCAGGGAAAGGCTACCAGTTCGAAGGAGGTATTCGTGAACCCTACTTTATTAGAGTTCCGGGAATGGGGAAGGGACAAAAGTGCTCTGTTCCGGTTACCGGTACCGACTTCTACCCCACCTTGCTTGAACTTTGCGGTGCTGACTTAAAACCTGAAGAACATGTTGATGGCGTTAGCCTTGTTCCGCTGCTAAAAGGCGAAACGATCGCTGAACGCCCTTTGATCTGGCATTATCCCCATTACGGCAACCAGGGAGGAGAACCTTCATCAATTATTCGCGAAGGCAACTGGAAACTAATTCATTATTACGAAGACGGCCGGGAAGAACTATATAACCTGGAAAATGATTTGGCAGAGACCAGTAATATTGCAACAGAAAATACCCAGAGGGTGGAACAGATGAGCAAGAAGCTTTTTGCCATGCTCAATGAGATGGGAGCCCGCTTCCCCGAACGAGATCCCAGCTGGACGGCAGAACGTGAAAAAGCACATATGCAAAACATTATCGACAAACGCTGGCCGGCACTGGAAAAACAACGTATGAATTTTCTATCAAAAGATTTCGATCCCGGGAATAAGTGGTGGGGAAGTATGGTGGTAGAGGATTAAGCCTTTGGAATAGTAGAATATCGGAGTATAAGAATATTGGAATAGTGGAATCCATTGAGCAGGTGAGCCCAAGCCACCAGCTCAACTGCCAAAGCCACTGCGGGTTCAGCGGTTTCCAACCGCTGTTTTACTCCCCTGAATCATTAATTGCAGTGATGCCATCCATTGAGCAGGTGAGCCCAAGCCACCAGCTCAACTATCAAAGCCACTACGGGTTCAGCGGTTTCCAACCGCTGTTTTACTTCCCTGAATCATTAATTGCAATGTTATGCCATCCATTGAGCAGGTGAGCCCA
>JBFEWU010000069.1:0-16054 GCA_041546215.1 Draconibacterium sp.
AGAACAAAGAGCAAAGAGCAAAGACGCTAAGAATTTTTACCGCAGAGGCGCAAAGACGCAAAGTTTAATTCTCTCTTCTCCGGTCTTCGGACTTTTTCTTTTGAGCTTTCCTTTACCCTTTCTATTATCCTTCCTAAAGGGCAGGACGATCATCTGGTGGTACAGGCCAATCTTTCAGCTTTGAGCTTCTTCGGTCTTCGGACTTCGGTCTCTTCCGTTGTCATTGTTGTCATCGTTGTCGTTGTTGTCTGAATATCCGAAAATCTGAATATCTGAAAATCCTGATTAATCAATTTCTTCCGTCTTCGGTGTTTTCCGTTGTCATTGCTTCGACTCCTCGTTATGGATTAACAACCTGGCTTGTTTTTAGCTAAAACCCACTTGTTAACAACTTATCAATAAGCTATTGCTTTCCAATGCCTTATTTCGTAAATTGTATATGCATTTATAAATTGTGGGACATGAAACGAAAGTATCACCTGGGGGCCGTAATTGTTTTTTTAGTCTGTTTAGCAGTCGCAGTTATTCTTTTTCCTTTGGCTTCCGACAATCAACAAATTTATGAAGGAATTTTGCTCACATCAATTACACTTGTTGTTCTGATTATGCTTTTTATTATTAAGGTGAATGTTCTGGACTCTTAATCCTCAGCCCAAATATTTCCTGAATTCTTTATAATCTTTCACGGTTTTCACATTGCGAGGTAAAGTCGGGTGCAAATTATTCACCTGCCATCCGGTAATGAAAATCTTCTGTTGATCGAATATGGCTTTCAGTTCCACTAAATAATTCTCCAAATCCTCTTTAGAAAGCGAATTTATAAAAGCTGTAAATATAAAATCGATACTAACATGAGCTTGTAACTTTTTTAAATCGGCAAGCGGCACAAACTGTCCCAGGTAAATAACATTAAAACCACTTTTATGTGCCAAATAAGAATAAAACAAGAGACTTAACTCATGCAATTCATTCTCGGGCAGAAAAAGGAGCATGGTTTGCCCACGCGAATTATTCAGGCCCACTTTATCGATTTCAGCAATTAATTTCTGACGTACAATATGGGTTACATAGTGTTCTTGTGCCGGAAATATGGATCCCACCTGCCATAAGGTACCTACCCTTTCGAACATAGAGAAAGTTACTTTAAAACAGGCTTCTTCCACACCATATTTTTCAAGGATTTCGTTGATCAGTTCAAAAAATCCAGCATTATCGAAATTTACCATACAAAGCAGCAAACGCTCGATATATCCTTCGTCGGTATTTTTCCCTTTGGATACTTCAAGCACGGTTTCCTTAATACGATCCTCATCCCACTTTGCCACCTTCGATATTTTATAGCCACTCTTTACCAATAGAGCTACATTCAGAATTCGTCGCAAATCATCATCGGTGTAGTAACGAATGTTTGTGTCTGTTCTTTGAGGAATCAGCAGGTCATAACGTTTTTCCCAAATACGTATGGTATGCGCTTTAATGCCCGACAAATTCTCTAAATCTTTTATGGAATATCCTTGCAATTTCATACTGTCAATTCAATGCTCCTTATGTTTACCTTTTAAACACGAATATAAAGTTTTTGTTTAACTACTGCAATAAAATAAATAAACAAAATACCCGGCAGGAGAACATAAGTACGTGATCTCATTCGTTCTTGTTAAAAGATTGTTGGATGAAATCCCTGCTTTTTTCGAATATTATCTCATTTTTGTATTACTTAAAATCAAGGCTTATGAAAATTAAAACATTGCTTACAACATTTACACTGATCCTGGTTGTTTTTAGTGCATTTTGCCAGGAGAAATATGCAATCGTCATACATGGTGGTGCTGGTGTAATATCGAAAGATATAATATCAATGCAACGCCAGGCTGAATACAAGGCCAAACTGAATGAAGCACTTGAGCTTGGGGAAACCATGTTAAAGAATGGTGCAAGGGCCACCGATGTAGTTGTTAAGGTGATAAATGTTATGGAAGACTCGCCCTTATTTAATGCTGGTAAAGGTGCCGTTTTCACTCACGACGGCATTAACGAGCTGGATGCATCGATTATGGATGGACTTACCTTGAATGCAGGTGCTGTTGCAGGAGTGCGCGACATTAAAAATCCCATTAACGCTGCCCGTGCCGTGATGGACAACTCGGAACATGTTTTTTTAAGTGGCGATGGTGCTTCTGCTTTTGCAAGGCAACAGGGATTAGACATTGTCCCTAACAAATATTTCTTCACCGAATCGCGATACAATTCTTTACAAGGCTTGTTAAAAAAAGAACGAGAGCGTACCGACAAAGATAACATGGGAACTGTGGGTTGCGCCGTATTGGATAAGCATGGAAACCTTTGTGCAGGCACATCCACCGGCGGAATGACCAACAAAAAATACGGACGAATTGGTGATGCGCCGGTAATCGGTGCCGGCACTTATGCAAATAATAAAACATGCGCGGTTTCCTGCACCGGACATGGAGAATATTATATAAGACTCGGTTTTGCACGTGATATTTCGGCCATGATGGAATATAAGAATTTAAGCATTTCCGATGCATGTATGGAAGAAATCGGGAAACTCTCGGAACTAAAAGGCACCGGCGGTGTTATTGGGGTTGATGCCAAAGGGAATATTGCCATGGAATTTAACACCAGCGGCATGTTTCGGGCTTATGTAAAATCAAATGGCCAACGCGAAGTTGCCATTTTTAAAGACGAGTAGATTATAAACGTGATAAAAGGACTTCCGGCTTCGGCCTTCGGTCTTCCTGTATTTTAGCATGAAATTTCTTTTCCCAACATTTTTGTTTGCGCTTCTGGCAATTGCCATTCCAATTCTTATACACTTGTTTAGCTTTAAACGCTACAAAACAGTGTACTTCAGTAATGTTGATTTTCTGAAAGACATAAAAAAAGAATCGAAGAAGAAATCGAGACTAAAACAACTACTCATTCTGGCAGCAAGAGTTATGGCCATCCTGTTTTTGGTCTTTTCTTTTTCGCAGCCCTATGTCCCTGCCAACCGTTATGCACAAAAACAAGCCAGGCAGCTGGTGGCCGTTTACATCGATAATTCGTTTAGCATGAATGCCCTTTCGGAACAGGGACAATTGCTGGAAGTGGCTCGCAACAAGGCCCTGGAGATTTGTCTCGCCTACCCCGCAGGCACTAAATTCAGACTCTTCACCAACGACCTGGAGCCCAAACACCAACATCTGTATAACAAGGAGCAGTTTATTGAAGAAGTTTCCAAAGTACAGCCATCACCCTCAGTGGTTCCTCTGTCGCTGGTATATAAGCGCTTTGCCAGTGAGGATGACAAAACGATCGAAAATGCCGACAAAAACCTATATTTCATCTCCGATTTTCAACGCTCATTAAGCGATATTGAGAACTTCACAAATGCCAATATATTCAGTTATTACCTGCCCTTAAGACCAAACGAAGTTGCCAATTTATACATCGACTCCTGCTGGGCAGAAGTTCCCGCACACCGCCTGGGGCAGGAAGAAAACATATTTGTACGTATAAAAAACAGTTCGAACCAGGATTATCAAAATCTTCCGCTAAAACTTTTCTTAAACGACTCCATAAAATCCATTACCAACTTTTCGGTAGAAGCACAAAATCAGATTGTGGCCAGCCTAAAATATAACAACAATTCCAGCGGCTCACAGTTGGGAAAAATAGAAATATCTGATTATCCATTTACACACGACAACAACTGGTACATCAGTTATTCTGTTGAAAAGAATTTAAAGGCACTTGCCATCTTTTCAAACAGCAATGATTCGAAGGAAGGTCTTAGTTATTTATCCGCTCTTTTCGCCAATGACGACTACGTACAGATGGACGAAATGAATGCACAAAGTTTGCAGGTTAATCGTCTGAAAGAATACAATACCCTGTTTCTAATCAATCTTGAAAACTTTTCAAGCGGCTTTTTAAACGAACTTGAAAATGTTGTAAGCAACGGTACTTCCGTGGTACTGTTTCCGGGGATGAAAAAAAATCCTGCGGTTAACAACAATCTGCTGGCACAATTTAATGCCATGCCAATTATCGGCATCGATTCGACCAACCAGTATATTTCCGGAATCGATTTTGAAAATAATTTCTACAAAGACGTTTTCCGCAAACGCGAACAGAATGCGGTCTTACCATCCATTGTCGGACACCTGCGTTTTGATGGTGCCATCCGTACTAACGAAAACAATCTGCTTACGTTTCAGAATGGCGACAAGGCACTCTCACTAATCGATTATAAAGATGGTAAAGTTTGGGTATTCAGCTTTCCTCTGAACGGAAAAAACGAATCGTTTGCCCGTGATGTCCTTTTTGTTCCCACCCTCTATAATATTGTATTAAACAGTTTGCCCAAACAGGAAATTTCGTTTACCGTTGGTGAAAACAAATTCGTCGATATTCCGCGAAATATAAATGCAAACCTGGGATCATCGCTGGAAATTGTAAATCCGGTGAGTAGTGAAAAATTTATTCCCACAAAAAATATTACGGAACGTGGCACCCGCATTGAGTTTGGTCAACAAATTACTAGCGATGGGCACTACCTTATCGTAAATGAAGAAAGCACGGTTTCGTCCATGGCATTTAATTACAATCGTCTTGAATCAGATCTGCGCTATTTCGAGCAGGTTGAGTTACAAAATAAACTCCGCCAAGCCCAGCTTACAAATGCAACAATTATTGAAGGGTTGGAACGCAATTTCTCTGAAATATTTGAAGAAATTCAAAATGGAAAACAACTTTGGAAACTCTGTATTCTTTTTGCGCTGGCTTTTATTACCGCTGAGGTTTTAATTATTCGGTTTTGGAAGTAATTTTTGAACCTCCAGCTATGTTTTGTGCACAAATTTAAAAACCGGCTAATCTACAACCTTAAAGCCATACGATGTGTCCATTTTATCTGCTTTTTAACACCCAGATTCCAGTTGCTTTTTAGGTACAAATATTGTATTTCTGTATAAAATTTAAACACAAGAAACGAGCATGGTCAACCTGCTGGCAGACACAAATGGGAATGAATATTAAGCACGGAGGTGCAGAGAGACCGAAGACCGAAGACGGAAGAAATTGATTAATGACTTTGAAAGTTAAAAAGATATGACGGATACGGTATTACCACCTCTGATAACAATGACAACAATGACAACAACGACACAACAACGACAACAATGGCACCGGAATTGATTAATGGCTTGGACAATAAATTCTAATATTCTAATACTCTGATATTCTAATATTCAACAACCACATCCAGAAATCTGAATATCCGATAATCCAGATATCCTGCTTGCTGATCACTTCTTCTTCGTTCTTTGTTCTTTGCTCTTTGCTCTTTACTCTAATTGGTCAAAAACCAGATAATAAACTTAACTTAAAATACATTCAAATAAAAATGACACAACTAACATCGAAAGACTACATTGCCAAAGAAGATAAGTTTGGCGCACATAACTACCATCCGCTTCCGGTGGTATTGGCAAAGGGCGAAGGCGTTTTTGTCTGGGACGTTGAGGGTAAAAAATACTACGATTTTTTGGCCGCCTACTCGGCCGTTAACCAGGGACACTGCCACCCCGGGATAATACGGGCCTTGACCGATCAGGCACAGACACTGGCTTTAACATCGCGGGCTTTTTACAACAATGTACTGGGAGATTGGGAAGAATATATGACCAAACTATTTGGCTACGACCGTATGTTGCCAATGAACTCGGGGGCCGAAGCCGACGAAACGGCCTTAAAACTGATTAGAAAGTGGGCCTACAAAGTAAAAGGAATTCCAACCAACGAAGCAAAAATTGTAGTTTGCGATGGCAACTTCCACGGTCGGACAATTACGATCATATCCATGTCGAGCGATCCGGATGCCTACACGCATTACGGGCCATACACACCCGGTTTTGTAAATATCCCATACAACGACTTAAAGCGTTTGGAAGAAGAATTAAAAGATCCCAATGTGGCAGGATTTCTTGTGGAGCCCATTCAGGCCGAAGCAGGTGTATATGTACCGGAAGACGGTTACCTGAAAAAAGCCAGCGAGTTGTGTAAAAAATACAATGTGTTGTTTGTTGCCGACGAAGTGCAAACAGGTTTGGCGCGTACAGGAAAAATGCTGGCCTGCGATCACGAAGACGTTCGCCCTGATATTTTGGTGCTTGGCAAAGCAGTTTCGGGAGGGATATATCCGGTTTCATGTGTATTGGCCGATGACGAGATTATGCTTACCATTAAACCTGGCGAGCATGGAAGCACTTATGGCGGAAATCCAATTGCGGCAAAGGTTGCCATGGCTGCCCTGGATGTCATTCAAAACGAGGGATTGGTGGAAAATTCCATGCGACTGGGCGAGATTTTCCGTCGCGAAATGAAGTCGATCGACTCCCCGTTAATTGAAATGGTGCGTGGAAAAGGATTGCTGAATGCGGTTGCCATTAAACCTACCAATGGCAAAACGGCCTGGGATGTTTGCGTGGCACTTAAACAAAATGGATTAATTGCAAAACCAACACACGAACACATAATCCGATTCACCCCACCGCTGGTAATTACCGAAGAGCAATTAATGGATGCCATAGAAATTATTAAAAGGACCCTTAAGGAATTTGAGGTATAAATGAGAAAACCTCAGGAAGAAATAAATCAGGAAATACCCTTGTTTTCAGGCAAGGGTATTTTTTATTTCAATTTTTAGTATCCGTTTCGATTGAGTTGTGATTTTAAAACGGTTATCGAGGCGATGCCCCATAATCCAGATAATTTTTTTTCCGCTGCACAACAACCAGGTATTTTCTTTTTCGTGAATGGGTACTTTTTGATCGATGAAAAAATCGCTTAACTTTTTAAATCCGGTCATTCCAAGTGGCTGAAAATAATCACCCTGCTTCCATTTACGAATCAACAAGGGGAATTCAATTTCATCTAAATCGATACAGGCGGTATTTGCATGTTTTATCAATTGAAAGTCTTCTGCCCTAAATTTCTCCAAGGTAATATCGAAAGGCGCAAAGAGTTCAATGTCATCCTCCTCGATATAATATATTTTGTCGTTCTCCTCTTTAATTTCAGAAATAAACAACTGCTTTCGATCTTTTACCAGGCGGTGAGTTTTCGAAAAAAACTGTTTTCCCGAACCGGTTTCCAGGCTTTGATAAACCTCATCAACAACAGTAACATTAAAATTAAACTCACTTAAAATTTCCAGCAAAAGTACTTTCGGGAAAGTTGACTTCTGCAAGCTCGAAATGGTAATGACCAGGTCATTCCCCGATTTCAAAAGAACCCCAGCGCTTTGTTCGCGCATAAATCGGCCATATACCTTTTCAGCATCTTTGAGGTTTTCAATGCTGGCCAGCATGTTTTTTTTGAAGGCAGGATTCAATTCTGAAAACAGCGGCAAAATTTTATGTCGCAGAAAATTTCGTTGAAAAACCACTTCGCTGTTGCTTGAATCTTCTCGAAACGTGATGTAGTTTTTAGCGGCAAACTGTTCGATTTCTTCACGGTCGGCAAAAAGCAAGGGACGTATGAGATGTCCCGATTTTTCCTTTATACCGGTTAATCCTTTTATGCCTGTTTTACGCGAAAGGTTCAGAAAAAAAGTTTCGATCAGATCGTCTTTATGATGAGCTGTGGCAATACAATCGTAGTCGTGTTCTGTACGAATACGTTCGAAAAATTCGTAACGTAATTCACGGGCTGCCATTTCAATGGAAATACCTTTCATACGTGCATATTCCCGGGTTTCAAAGCTTTCAAAGAAGGCCTCTGTCCCATGTTGGTGAACCTGTTCGCGCACAAACTGCTCATCCTCTTCCGACTCTTTGCCGCGTAAATTAAAGTTGCAATGAACAACGCCATAATCGAATCCCGATTGCTCAAACAAATACAAAAGAACCATGCTGTCGATACCGCCGCTAATAGCCAAAAGCACTCTCTGTCCGGATTCTAAGAGTTGCTTTTTGTTTACATTGTTTAAAAATTGATCGAGCATAATTGAAATTTTTTGCGTCATCACCCTTAATTTGATTCAGAATTTGATTTTGATTTTCAGAAATCCTACTAACAAATTCTTTTATGGAAATCCATTTTGGGAAATAATCGACTATCTATTCTTCTAATTTCCCAACAGCCTTTGCAATATTCAGAATAACTTCAACCGATTTTAACATACTGGGAATGGGCACAAATTCGAAGGGCCCGTGGAAGTTATGTCCTCCGGCAAAAACATTCGGACAGGGCAATCCCTCATAGGACAAACGTGCTCCATCTGTTCCGCCACGAATGGCTTTAATTTTTGGCTTCACCCCTGCGGCGATCATAGCCTGTTTGGCCACTTCAACCACATGCATTACAGGTTCTATTTTACGGCGCATATTAAAGTACTGGTCTTCAATATTCAATTTAACAATTTCTTTCCCGTATTCCATATTTATAAACCCGACAACTTCTTTTAAAAGTTGCTTTTTCCGCTCAAATTTTTCGAAACTATGGTCCCTGATCAAGTAGAATAAATCGGCTGTTTCCACACTCCCGCTAAAGGATAGCAGGTGGAAAAAACCTTCATACTTTTCGGTATGTTCAGGACGTTGTGTTGGCGGCAACATGCCAATTAATTTATGAGCAACCAACAAGGCATTTATCATTTTGTTTTTCGAATGCCCCGGATGAACGCTGCGCCCCATTACTTTTATTTTCGCGCCTGCTGCATTAAAGTTCTCGAACTCCAGCTCCCCTATTTCACCACCATCTAAAGTATATGCAAAATCGGCTCCAAATTTATTTACGTCAAAATGATCGGTACCGTGCCCCACTTCCTCGTCGGGCGTAAATCCCAGTCGAATTTTTCCATGTTTTATATCGTTTGATTTCAAAAGAATTTCAGCAGCCGTTACAATTTCAGCAACCCCGGCCTTATCGTCGGCGCCAAGTAAAGTTGTACCATCGGCAGTAATAATATCCTGTCCGATATAATTTTTAATTTCCGGAAACTCTTCGGGATCAATGCTTACGCCATTTTTGAGTTGCAGCACACTCCCATCGTAATTTTCATGAATCAGCGGATTTACATTTTCACCCGAAAAATCGGGGCTTGTATCCACATGTGCCACAAATCCAACAACCGGACCATTATCCACACCCCTGGCCGGAATGGTTGCGGTTACATACCCGAACTTATCCATTTCAACCTCGCTTAGCCCTATTCCCATAAGCTCTTCAACCAGTTTTCTCATAAAAACCAGTTGACGGTCTGTACTTGGGTAGGTTTTACTTGCAGGATCAGATGTGGTGTATTGTTTTGCGTATGCGATAAATCTTTCTACTACTTTTTCCATGTTCTTTCTATCCATTTTATCATTTCTTCCCCCAGGATTGAAACCGGGGCTCTCTAACCCATACCGGGCTTTTAAAAAATCATTCTATTCTTTATTTCAAACTTTTAATTGTGCCTGCTATTGCCAACTTAGTCTACACATCATCAGAATTAAAGGCAAAGCCCAAACGTTTACCGGTTATCATTTTCGAGTGGCTTATTTTTTGTCGCATCTGGTCGACAGTAGCTACCTTTACCTGATCGTACAGAGGAACAAGCAAATCAAATTCAATACTGTACTGGATGGCCGTTTCCACGATCTGGCGAATAATGCCCGGTGAAATCGTGTCGATGGCAAAATCTTTTACAACTTCATCAGCCTGACGTTTCCCTTCCACAAAAAAGTGATTGTCTTTGTTTATAAAAATGCGGGCAACCAGGTAACCAAGATCATTTACACGGTTGTATTTAAACGAATCGGCTAAGAAATTATAAATATTAATGGTACCACAATACGAACGCATGGGATCGTCTTTTATGTATCCGGTATTCCAAACCGGGTGTTTATCGTCGAATTCAAATACATTCGAGTGCATACTAAAAATAAGTAAATCGCCACCTACTTTAAATTCAACTTCAAAGGGTCCACGATCAGTATAACCCGGCAAAGCAGAACCAGGAATCTTGGTTTTTATTGCTTCCCGGTAATCTTTCTCAAGCTGGTTAAGTACCTTTTTCAGAATCGTGAAGCAAAGTCGGGTATTTTCATAAACCTTTTGCTTTACGGTAGTTTTTATCACAAGAGCTTCCAGAAATGAAGCCCGAATTTCTTTATCCGTCATAATTCAAAATTAATTGAATTTAAAAATACACAATCCATACATCATATAAAAAGAAAGCAGCCCAATTGAGCTGCTTTTTATTAAAGGATGCTATCTGTGTTTTATACAACATAGACAGATGGCATCCTTGACTAATAGGCTAATGCAAATAAAACTCTGCGTTTCGATGGTTTGCCTGAATAAATACAAGATCCCTCTTCTTCTTCATAATCCAAAGGCATACAACGAATGGTTGCTTTTGTTTCGTTTTTAATCAGATCTTCAGTTTCAGGAGTACCATCCCAGTGGGCAGAAATAAAACCGCCTTTGTTCTTCAATACCTCTTTAAATTCATCCCAGGTATCCACTTTTGTGGTATGCTCTGTTCTGTAGTCAGCAGCCTTCTTAAAAATATTTGATTGAATGGCTTCCAACAAGTCTTCAATGTAATCTTCAATACCTTCAAGTTCGGTTACATTTTTCTCCAGGGTATCGCGACGTGCCACTTCAACCGTACCATTTTCCAGGTCACGTGGCCCCATTGCCAATCGAACGGGTACACCCTTTAATTCGTATTCAGCAAATTTCCAGCCCGGTTTACGTGTATCGCGGTCATCGTATTTAACCGAAATTCCTTTTGCTTTCAGTTTGACAATCATCTCATCCACTTTTTCAGTGATAGCTGTCAACTGCTCTTCCTTTCGGTAAATAGGAACAATCACGACCTGGAATGGAGCCAGTTTAGGAGGAAGCACCAAACCATTATCGTCAGAATGAGCCATAATCAGAGCTCCCATCAGCCGTGTGGAAACCCCCCATGATGTTGCCCAAACATATTCCTCTTTTCCTTCTTTGCTGGCAAATCTTACGTCGAATGCCTTGGCAAAGTTCTGGCCAAGAAAATGCGAAGTACCCGACTGCAATGCTTTCCCATCCTGCATCAGTGCTTCAATGGAATAGGTTTCCAAGGCACCTGCAAAACGTTCGTTGGCCGATTTTAATCCTTTAATAACCGGAACAGCCATAAAATTTTCTGCAAAATCAGCATATACATTTATTATTTTTTCAGTTTCTTCTATGGCCTCAGCTTTGGTTGCGTGAGCCGTATGACCTTCCTGCCATAAAAATTCAGCAGTACGTAAGAATAAACGTGTTCGCATTTCCCAACGTACAACATTTGCCCACTGGTTGATGAGAATGGGCAGGTCGCGGTAGGATTGAATCCAATTTTTATAGGTATTCCATATAATGGTTTCAGAAGTTGGCCGTATGATTAATTCTTCTTCCAGTTTCGCATCCGGATCAACCACTACTCCACCATTTACCTCATCGTTTTTCAAACGATAATGGGTAACAACTGCACATTCTTTAGCGAATCCTTCAACGTGGTCGGCTTCTTTACTAAAAAATGATTTCGGTATAAAAAGAGGAAAGTAGGCATTTACATGCCCGGTATCCTTAAACATTTTATCTAACTGGGCCTGCATTTTCTCCCATATTGCATAACCGTAAGGTTTTATTACCATGCAGCCCCTTACTGCAGAATTTTCTGCAAGGTCAGCTTTTATTACCAGGTCCTGGTACCACTGTGAATAATTTTCGCTGCGCGAAGTCAACTCTTTCGCCATAATATAAATCTTTGGTACAGATTTTGTTTTAATTATAATAAATTTTGAGCTTACAAAGAAAGTAATTATTATTGACATTAAATAAACGGAGGATACGTTATGAAAGCAAGATTAACATTATTAGGATTACTGGTAATTTTCTTAGGCGCCTGTACCACTGGAAGTTACGTTTCGGGGACTTATTCTGACGATATCTATTTCAATCCAAGCGACGTACCGCCTCCAATAGTTGTGGATGAAACAGTCAAAGAAGAACCAGTTGAGAAATCGGCAAATACGCTGATTGTTAGCCAGATCGAAAAAAATGAAGATGGTTCAAATACCATGAACAACTACATTTTTGATGGAACTGAAGAAGATGCGGATGTTTTGCGCTACAACATGGAACAAATGGAGATGGAAGCCAGTGACACCACTGTCTATTATAATGATGATGAAATGACAGCAGTCATTAATAATTATTACCAGGGCGAAGAATTAGATTATGCCTATCGTATTCGCCGTTTCCACCGTCCATATTTTTACGATCCGTTTTACTGGGATAGTTGGTCGTATTACGATCCCTTTTTCTACGATCCTTATTATTATGGACCTTCATGGTCGTTTGCCTGGAATTGGGGCTGGGGTGGCTGGTATGGTCCGAGTTTTGGATTGGGATACTATCCTGGTTACTGGGGTGGTTATCATTACGGATATGGGGGAGGTTATTACCCTGGCTACTGGGGTGGTGGTTACTGGGGTGGCAGTTACTGGCCTGGAGCACACTGGGGTGGCGGAGGCAGCTATTACGCCGGAGGTGACTACACATACGGGAAACGCCGTTCGACAGGAACAAATGTTTACCGGGGAGACCGAAGAGGAACTTCAGCGGCAGCAGCAGTTGCTTCTTCGAAAAACACAAGAAGAGATGGTTCGAATGTTAACTCAGACTTGAGTACCAGAAGACAATCCGCTACCGGAACAAGGGCTTCGGCTGCAAAATCGGCAAGCACAAATGGAAGCGTATTGTCAGACAGAAGAAGAACTTCTTCCACAAGCGCACGAGAAACCACAAAAGCAGCAACAAGCACTCGTTCGCAAACTTATACCCGTCCCGGATCATCAAGCAACAACCGTACATACACTCGCCCGGGCAGCACACGTAGTAGCAACTATACTACACCCAGAGTGGTAAGTAAAAACAACAGTACCAAAAGCACAAGTTCATCAAGATACTCGGCTCCCAAATCAACTTCGAATTACAACAGAAGTTACAGATCGAGTTCTACTTATAACCGGAGTTCAAGCAGTGGCTCTTCTTCGAGAAGTTACAGGGCTCCTTCGTCCACCAAATCAAGCAGCAGCAGCTACAGAAGCACACCGTCAAGAAGTAGTGGCAGCAGCTACAGAAGTAGTGGCAGCAGTAGTAGTAGTACACGTAGCAGCGGATCAGTTTCTTCAGGAGGATCAAGAAGTTCGGGTTCATCAAGCAGCAGCTCTGGTTCAAGTAGCAGTGGCAGGAGAAGGTAATTTTGAAAAGTCGAAAAAATCTGACGATATCAGAACAAAACACTATGCATTGAGGTGTGCTATGTTCATTCATAGTTAAACACATTAAATACAGCCATAAAAACATTAAAACTTACTGTAATGAAAAAAAATATATTAATTCTAGCCATTGTGATGTTTGTGCCTTATTTTATGCAAGGACAGGACATGGCTGATGCGTTAAGGTATTCAAATATTCAGATATCAGGAACCGCACGTGCCGTGGGTATGGGTAATGCTTTTGGTGCCTTGGGAGGCGACTTCACTTCGGTGGGAATAAATCCGGCCGGTATTGGATTGTATCGTTCGGCAGAATTCACAGTTACTCCAAAGCTTTCGTATTCATCTGTGGAAGGAAATTACATGAACACCATGATGGAAGACAACAAATACAGCTTTGCATTAAATAATGTGAGTTATGTTACCACCATTCCGACAATGAATAAAAGTGAAGCCGGTTTAGTTAGTATAAACCTGGGTATTGGATATAACCGCTTAAAAGACTTTAACAGTAACTCTTTGGCAGGTGCCGATGGAGTTCGCAGTTCCTTTCTCGACAACTTAATTGAAAATGCAAAGGGAGACGATCCCAATGAGGGATGGAGCGATTTTTATGAAGAACTTGCTGTTTACAATCCCGACAATAATGCAGGTGCCGACCTGATGTATTACGACGAAGATGAAGGTTTTTGGAGAAGTGATATTCAGATGAATCCCTTTGACCAGAAAATTAACAACCATCCTGTTTCGCAACTAAAAAGCAGTTCGAAATCAGGTTCCATCGATGAATATTCATTCTCTGCAGGTTTAAATTTTAATCATAAATTGTACCTGGGAGCATCCTTGGGCATAACCGATATTTATTATCATGAGACCAGTACTTACGAAGAGCGGGATGCGAATAATGTCATAGATCGCTTTGAGGAGATGTCGTTTGACAGCAACCTGAAAACAACAGGAACAGGCTATAACTTTAAAATTGGCGTTATTTACAAACCTGTTCATGAAGTTAGGCTGGGTGCCTCATTACACACTCCTACTTTTTACGACATGCACGATTTCTTTTATACATCAATGTATTCGAGAAACAACTTTGAAGGTGATTTGGGAGTAATCGACGATGAAGGTCACTCGCCGTTAAACAATTACGACTATAACCTTGAAACACCATTGCGTGCCACCTTTAGCGGTGCATTTATTCTGGCCAAAAAAGGCATATTAAGTATTGATTACGAATATGTGAATTACAGTAATGCAAAACTTCGAAAAGGTGGTGACGGCTACAACTTCACATCTGAGAATCGCGAGATTAAGGATGCATTCAAATCTGTTGGCAACATTCGTGTCGGCGGTGAGTACCTTGCCAGCAATGCCTTGAGTTTACGTACAGGTTTCGAATATTATCCATCGGCCTACAGGTCGGAAGCTTTAGGCAACAGGCAATTTAAAGCAGATGATAAATTGATGACTTACTCGGCTGGTTTAGGCTATCGTTTTGGAGGTTTCACATTCGACATTGCCTATCGCTTAACCGATAATAAGGAAAATGAATTACCCTTTGCTGCTCCTTACAGAGCAGACATTTATCCATCTCCAGATCCAATTGAATTCACGACCTTAAATCACGATGTAATATTTACTTTAGGATTTAAATTTTAGTACCGGCAAGCAGCAATCTAACAGGGTAAAAAATAAGACAATATAATAAACGGAGTTCTATATTTATTCTGAATTAGAACTAAGAGCAAAGAAGCAGTGTTCAGTGTTCAGCAACTAGGATATCTGGATTTTCGGATATTCAGATTGCCGGATGTGGTTGTTGAATATTAGAATATCAGAGTATTAAAATATTAGAATTAATTGTCCAAGCCATTAATCAATAGACAATAATCATTAATCAATTCCTGTTGTCTTCGGTCTTTTCCGTTGTCATTGTTGTCGTTGTTGTCGTTGTTATCCTGATCAATAATGCAAACCTGACAACCCTGGCAACGCGAACGCGGTGAGTGAACAATTCTCACCCCTGACGCTCTTCTCCTCTGCGTCTTCTTTGTGCTCTCTGCGGTTAAAAAAAACAAACACAGAGTTCACAGAGTTCTCAATGAGGGCCACGGAGCCAATAATCAATAATCACTAATCATTAATCAATTCCTGTTGTCTTCGGTCTTTTCCGTTTTCATTGTTGTCGTTATTACCGGGATTTTTAATACTGCACAAGTCACATCGTTTGAACTGCTAAACACATTAATCAATAGACAATAATCAATAATCAATCTATTAAAGTTTCCGGGAGTCAAGAACGGTTTTTATGATTTCAGTTTCTCCATTAAAACATCTTTGTAACTTAGACTTACCGGAAGTTTGAGTTCACCAAGGTTAACCTGATTACCTTCCAGATAAATCACCTTACTCAATGAGATTACGTACGATTTATGAATGCGCCCGAACTGACTTGCCGGCAGTTGCTCGATAAAATCTTTCAGGGTTCCATGTACCATTAATGCCTGTTCTCCGGTAACAAATCGCACGTAATCACCCTGGGCTTCCAGGTAAATAATTTCATCGAAGTTAATGCGGTAATTCTTTTTATTGGCACGAACCATAATGTGTTGTGCTTCGCTTTCTTCTCTCGATGAAATACGTTCCAGAGCTCTATTTATCGCCATTCTGAATCGTTCAAAGGAAACCGGTTTAAGCAGATAATCCAGTGCTTCTATCTCAAATCCTTCAATGGCATACTCGGGGTA
>JBFEWU010000459.1:0-3404 GCA_041546215.1 Draconibacterium sp.
ATGCTGGAATGAAACGAGCCGGACAGTGACAAATATTTTAAAGGTGCTGACACAAAAGGGAATGAATATATTAATCATGTCTGCCCTCCGGTAGAGCGAGTTCCACGGGCCATAAAAAATACATATACCTTTCTGTATGTTAAGCATTGAAAAACAAGGTTTTAAACTAATTATATACGAATGAAAGACACTTTGGAAGAAGAGAATATTCTATACAGCTACCAATGCAAGGATGAAAATTTTGTCACTTGACTAGTTTACTATTATCGTTTTAAAATCCCAGGCCCACATGTACACCCAGACTAATGTGGATATCTTCAGGATGGTAAGCCAGCTCCAGTAAGGGACCTATATGGAAAGAATTAAATTCAAATTCATAAACAGATTCAAAGTGCATTGCAAATTCTTTTTCATCAATATGGTCACCCTCGAATGCCACACCAGGCGAAAGATTTAGGGTCAAATTATGAATTGGTCGATAATTTAATTCTATTCCCACGAAATTGTGCTTGTGTTCATCAAAAATTCTTTCGTACCCAACTCCAATCCCAAATTTTGTTGTTGGAAAATTATATACATAATGCAAATGAGTGGCCACACTTAATTCCCTTTCGTTAAAAAACCAGACAGGTGATAATGAAATTCCTAACTCATGCTTGTGGTGCTCATGTTTATGACTATGTTCGTGATGTTCAGTATGAGATTCTTGTGCATAAATAACCATTGTAAACGCAAGAAGAATGAAAGAAAATATAGTTTTTTTAATCATATTTTTATTTTTCCGAATTAGAACAAGCAAAGTAAAGAATAAAGGACAAAGAGCATAGAAGCAGTGATGAGTTTTTTCCAGTTTTCATGGTTGTCGTTGTAATCATTTATTGAATATTTGAATATCAGACATCAGAATATCAGAATTTATTGTCCAGGCCATTTTGTCATTTATCAATTCGTTGTCATGCTGTGAGGCTGCCACGGTAGCCGGAGACGAAGCAATCTCATGCCACCCGCTTCATACCAAAGGGAGGCTTAAAGTCCCCTTCAGGGGATTTAGGTGTGAACAAACGAGTGCTTCGTTACAAATTGTTAGTTCTTATTCTTATTAAGTTTGTTTTTAGATAGCCCCCAGTTATACAAAGGGGAGGAAACCGCTTAGTATCCAACTGCAGCTCCATCGGGGCTTGATGAGTCGGCGGCTCCAAGGTATAATTTACCTTTTTCTTCGACTCTAATTCCACATAATCGTCCCAGATATTCTCTTTCCTTCATAACATGTCCCATTGCTTCAAGGTGTTTTTTCGTATCAGGAGACAAGAGGTCTTTTTCATATACCAGCTGGTCAGGCAACCACTGATGATGAACTTTCATTGACTCAATGGCCTTGTGAATAGGCATTTCATAGTCAAGAACACATAAAATCGTTTGGAATACCGTGTTGATGATTGTTCTTCCGCCGGGACTCCCGATAATCAGATAAGGTTTACCATTCTTAGTGATTATGGTTGGACTCATACTGGAAAGCATCCTTTTTTCGGGTTCGATTAAATTTGGAGCAGTACCAATCAGTCCTTTGCGATCTGTATAACCAGGTTTGGGATTGAAATCTCCCATTTCATTATTGAAAATAAATCCGAGGGTTGGAGAACCTAATCCGCAACCGTATGACCCTTCCAGGGTGTAGGTTAGCGAAACACAATTCCCATTTTTATCGATAACCGACAGATGAGTTGTATTTGAATCCTCGTAAATCTGTCCAAATTTACTTGAATCGCTAACAGATGCATGCATAAAATCTATGTTGTTATACCGGACTTTTGCATAATCTTTTGAGGTTAGTTTAGTAAGTGGCATATCAACATTAAAATCCGGGTCTCCCAAACACTCGGCCCTGTCGGCAAAAGCTCTGCGCATGACTTCAGCTATTAAATGTACATACTGTGACGAATTGAATTCAATGGTATCCAGATCGGCATTCTCCATCATATTCAACATTTCAATGATGGCAACACCACCAGAACTGGGAGGGGGCATGGAAATAATCTCAAATGCTTTATATGTTCCCTTAACTGGTGTTCTTTCGATGGCCTCGTATTTACTAAGATCTTTTAATGTTATCAAACCACCGTTTTGCTTCATATAGGCAGCAATTTCTTCTGCAACAGGTCCCTTGTAAAAGCCATCTTTCCCCTTGTTACGAATAAGCTTTAATGTATTGGCCAGTGGCTTTTGTTTCCAGATTCCTCCAAATTCAATCAGCTCGCCCTCGTCGTTTTTAAAGTAATTTTTAAGAAATTCGGTAGCTTTTCCGGAATTGAATCTTTGTGCATGCTGCGAAAGTGTATGGGAAAGCCTGACTCCGTTCTCAGCTAAATCGATAGAAGGCTGGATCACCTCCTTCCACGGCAGAACGCCGTATTTTTGATGAGCCAGGTATAATCCGGCAACGGTTCCGGGAACACCTACCGATTTTAAGCCCCTGTGATTGCTGCCATTTATCAGTTGGCCGGTTTCATCCAGGAACATTTCAGCTGAAGCCAGTATGGGTGCCTTTTCCCTAAAATCAATGGTGGTAGAATACCCGGTAGAGTCCATATAGACTAAAAAGCCACCACCTCCGATATTGCCGGCCTGGGGGAAAGTAACTGCTAATGCGAACGCGGTCGCTATGGAGGCATCAACTGCATTTCCTCCTTTTTTCAAAATATCGACACCTACCCTTGAAGCGTATGCATTATCAGATACGACCATTCCATTTTTACCGTAAGTTTGTGCAAAACTGCCTGTAAAAGAGCTAAGGCTGATAAAAGTGATTAATACCCAAATAAGTTTATTCATTGTACGATTTGTGATGAGATGTAAAATTTCGTAGTTTCCATTAAACGCTTCGATAGTTCATCGCTTCTGCTTTTTTTCCAAAAATAAGAAATTTAAGACCTTATTAAGATAATCTGGAATCGTATTGCAGTATTAACGAATGATATTTTTAATATATCTTATTGTTAATTCCATTGTTTTGATTATTTGGGTTTCTGGATGGCAGAATATCCGAATATTGGAATGTTTAAGTAAGCAGTGATGAGTGTGATGGCTGGATATCGTTGTTGTTCTTTGGTCTTTCCCCTGACAACCTGAGAACGTGACAACGCGAACGAAGTGAGTGGACAACTTGTTTGTTTCCAAAATAAAATTTATTCAGAAAGGATAAAGCCATTTGCCGGTACATTATAACATCACGAATTACAGAAAATTTCAATAACCCTATTTTTGGTTTATTACAAAAAAATTCAGGTCTTCCTGTTTTTTGCCAGTGAAGTATAAACCCCCATTAAACACAAAACGGTGAAAGTGGTAAAGACTACCTTTGTACTTGTTACGAACTGAGCTAAATTGTCAATATTAATTTGTGA
>JBFEWU010000118.1:0-12127 GCA_041546215.1 Draconibacterium sp.
CTTTGTCATTGCTTATGGGAGATTCATCTCCGAAATCCCATTCAAAAAGCAAATCATCCTCAATGTTTAATTTTCCCTTAAATTGAACCAGCATGGAATCGCATCCTCTGGCTTTTCCCGTTTCCAACACAAAATCAGGATTTGCACCAATTCGTGAAGAAAATGTATCCAAACTCCAACAACCATTTTCTTCAACATGCAGCGAAATGTATGGATTGGTATTAAAAGCTCCCAGTGAAACAGAAAACTGGTTCCAATCCATGGAGTCGATTACTCTTGCACCACCGTAATCCCAGTAAAAGTTCCCATTACTAGTGGCATTCCCGGTATAAAGGACCTCGCGTGTATATCCTTTACATTCATCGTCAGGATCTTCCACAAAGCTAAAATCAGAAGTTGGTATAGGTTGAAATTGGATTTGAAACGTATCGCCGGTAATACACCCGTCTACTGTTTTAAGTTCATAGTAGATTTCATATTTACCCCAGTCTGTGACCTGAAGGTTTACTTTTTTATGTTCTTCATTTGAGAATACAAGGGAAGGATCATTTGAATACCAGTTAAAACTTTCATCATAATTCCATACTGATTCCGGGGCTTCTGAGATGTTAACCAATAGTTCACTTTCTTTTTCTCCACAAATAAGTTTGTTCCCGGTGATTTCAATATTTGGAACTGGAAACACGACTAAGTTCATGGTGTCGCGTGCCGGACAGCCGTATTTGTTATAGGTTGTAATACGGTATTCGCCTGTTTTATCTGCCGTGAAAATCTGATGAACTGACAGGGTGTCGTTATTCTCATTTTGCCAGAGATAGGTATCAAAACCCTCCTGTGCATCCAATTCGATGGCATAGGGATCGCAACCATCGTCATATTCCGTTCCCAATTCCACTTCAGGGTGACTCATATAAACAAAAATTGAATCTTCCAGGTCGCATCCGTCAATTGTTTTTGTTTTAACCTGGTATTCCCCTCCGGAGGTAATCATCAAGGTTTGTGTTGTATCTCCATTATTCCACAGATAGGAATCGAAATAGGGCCCGGCATCCAGCGTCCTGGTCTCGCCATGGCAAAGCAATAGAGTATCGCCATTGAAATTTATACTTTCGCCCAAATCGAGTACCAGATCAAGATTAAATCCAACTCCGTAACCGTAGGATTCAACTCCGCCATAACCATATACATAGGCCAAAAAACCACGATCTTCGTTGGTATTATATATTCTGTGGGTGCCGGGAGAAATGGTCATTTGCGCATAAGAATAATCACCTTCCGGAAAGGATTTAAAATTGTTTCCAATGGCAGAGTTATCATATCGGAGATTATTTATCTCTGAAGTCAGGGTGATGATGTTTACAAAATAATTCTGAATGATATCCGAATCATAAGCCACAAAGGTCACATCATTTTTCGATTGGGTAATCGAGCTCAAAATAATCATAAAAGGATCACCTGTCCCGTCAACCCTGTTGGATTGACTGTACTGGGCAACCATAATTGGTTTGTCGGCAAATATTCGTGTTGGTTCGTAGCTGTATAATACAATTTCGGTAAACTCTCCCCGGTTTAAAGTAATACTGTTTTTATTGGTAATGTTAACCGTAGTGTTGTCGGTTGAAGCGATAATCCTGTACCGGTCTTCATCTCTTGATTTTAATGGAACGGTATAATATTCTCTCCCCCATGAGTGAATGGGAGGAATTTGCTCATACAAATGATCCCACGCTGAAGTACCTGCTGTTGCCGGAACTGTTGTTGCCAGCGATCCGGAGTAGAAAGCAACAGGCTTATCACTCTTTATATAACTTTGAGTGAGGTCTCCCTGGCCGCTTAAGTTATTTCTGTTCTTCGACTGAACCTGGTAGACTTCACCTTTATTCAGAACGACCTCAATGGAATCTCCCGCCGGGACCAACTGGTCGGTTACTTTGCTGGGTATGATCAACACATTTGTAGAATCTTTAGTGGCAACAACCAGGAATTGGCTGTTTCTTCCATTTCCATAGTTTCCATCATTTCGCTCGTGAATATTTACATTGTAACACATGGCAAAATATTCTTTTCCCAATGATTCGGTTGGATAAATTACGGCAACGTCAGCTGAGTTTCTATCGTAGTTGAGCGCATATAAATTAACCGGTTTTTCGGATACCAAATGAATCCCTTTGTCTTGTATGGTTTCCGACTCCAAGGCTTCCACCATATTCCAGGGAATTTTTACCTGTACAGAGCTGTTGGCCGTTACGGTGAATGTTCCGTTATAAGGAGTTTCCTGGTTTCCAATCCCGATTGTAAAAGTTGTGTTTTCCCGGGCTGTAACGGTGAATTCAAGGTAGTGGTTATTGGTATTGTAGTTCCTGCTTTCCATAAAACCAAACCAAAAGTCTGTTCCTTCGGTCGATTTCCGGCATGGATTTGATCCCTCTTGCCCCAGCGAATAAAAGAAGGAGAATAGGATGAGAATGGTTATGGAAATTAATTTTTTCACTTGGTTTTTTCAATCGGCTAAAACTAAACATTATTCATAAAAAAACCGCACAAAATAATTTGTGCGGTTTTTTTTATTTTCTTGGTCTCCAATTTAGTTCGACCGTTGAACTTCAATCATTAAATGCCGGTTTGGAATCACCTCATTTTTCGTAATGTGAATTTTTTTAATCACGCCATCAAAAGGCATTCGAACCTGGTTTTCCATTTTCATTGCTTCAAGTAACAAAAGGGTTTCACCTTCCTTAACCTTTTGTTTTGTTTTTATAAAAATATCAATAATTGTTCCCGGAATGAATGAGTAAATCAGATTCTCATTGGGAGTTTCGTAATTCACCCGGTTTTCAAACTTCTTTGTAAAAGTAGTTTTGTATATCGCTCCTTGAATAATCAGATTTTTTAATTCTTTTTCGTTAGCCATACTATAGTAGTTTAAGGATTAAAACGGAGGAACTCCGTGTTTTTTTGCTGGCATAGAGGCACTTTTGTTCTCTGAAACCTGCAATGCGTGAAGTATTCGCGCCCTGGTTTGACTAGGTTCTATAACTTCGTCGATGTATCCCTGTGCAGCTGCAACATATGGATTTGCAAATTTCTCTTTGTATTCCTGAATCTTCTGCTGGCGCATTTCTTCCGGATTTTCAGCTTCTGCAATTTCTTTGCGGAACACAATGTTTGCAGCACCTTCAGGTCCCATAACCGCAATTTCGGCTGTTGGCCACGCAAATACAAAATCGGCACGCAAATGGCGCGAATTCATGGCAATGTAACCACCACCGTATGCTTTTCTTACAATAATTGTGATTTTAGGCACAGTTGCCTCACTGTAAGCATAAAGAATTTTTGCCCCGTGACGAATAACACCTGCGTGTTCCTGGTCGGCTCCCGGCAAGTAGCCCGGAAGGTCTTCCATGGTAACAATTGGAATATTAAACGCATCGCAATAACGGATAAAACGAGCAGCTTTATCAGAACTGTCGCAGTCCAGTACTCCCGCAAGAACCATGGGTTGGTTGGCAACAAAACCTACAGTTTCTCCATCCATTCTTCCAAAACCAATAATAATATTCGGAGCGAAATCTTCCATCACTTCAAAGAACTGCGATCCATCGGTAATGCTTTTTAATACATCACGCATGTCGTATGGTATTCTTGGATCGGAAGGAACAATGTCTTCAACCATTTTGCCCTTTAAGGGTGCCTTAGGTTTATGTGCCAATGCTTTCCTGGAGTTATTGCGCGGAATGTAGCTGATTAAAGTTTTAATCTGGTCGAAACATTCCAATTCTGTCTCGGCATAGAAGTGAGCATTCCCGGTAATTTCGGAGTGAACTTTTGCACCACCAAGTTCTTCCATGGAAATTTCTTCTCCAAGTACTGATTTAATAACTGAAGGACCGGTGATAAACATTTTTGAGATGTTTTCCACCACAAAAACGAAATCGGTAAGTGCGGGTGAATAAACTGCACCACCGGCACATGGCCCCAGAATAACCGAAATTTGTGGAATAACACCTGAAGCTAATGTGTTTCGGAAGAAGATTTCTCCGTAACCAGCCAGAGAGTTCACCCCTTCCTGAATACGAGCACCACCCGAGTCATTAATACCAATTAATGGAACGCGCATTTTTAAAGCATGGTCCATAATCTTGGTAATTTTACGCGCGTGCATAAGACCTAAGGAACCACCTGCAACAGTAAAATCCTGTGCGAAAATACAGATGGGTTTGTCGTAGATTGTTCCGGTACCAATAATTACACCATCGCCGTGAAGGGTTTTCCCTTCCATACCAAAATCTTTGGCGGCATGCGATACAAATAAATCGTATTCGTGAAATGAGTTTTTATCTAACAAAGCCAGGATACGCTCACGTGCTGTGAGTTTTCCCATTTTTGCCTGCTTTTCAATGGCTTTATCACCACCACCTTTTTGTACTTCTTTCTTTCTTTTACGAAGATCAAGTACGTTACTTCTAAGTGACATAAAGTATTTTTTAAGTTATAAATTCCCCCGAATCAGAAGGATCATATTTTAATTTAGCGTGGGCAAAATTAAAATTTTTTTTAATTGCCTTTGGCAAATCTATTCAAGTACTACGTAATTTAACCAACATAGATACAATGTATTCGAATTATAGTATTGTATGTTTGAAAAATTGTGTTGAGAAATGGCTTATCGTGCAGCCCATCGATAAACAAAAAGGGCAATTAAAGCATACACAAAATTAGGAATCCATACGGCTATAAAGGGCGGAGTACTCCCGCTAATGGCAAATACGGTTGAAATTTGCATGAACATGATGTATGAAAAACTTAGTAAAAGCCCTAGTCCCAGATGAAGCCCAAGCCCTCCTTTAACTTTTCGCGATGCCAGTCCTGCGCCAATAAGTGTTAATATAAATGCCGAGAATGGATTTGCCATTCGTTTGTGTTTTTCAATTTCCCACTCAATGTAATTTACCCCTCTCATTTTCATCATATCGATCTCACGCAACAGGGCCGGTGTTGGATAAGTTTCCATTTCACTTTTCATCTGCTGGAAATCTTTTGGAGACATATTTAATGTGGTGTCAATTTGGTAACCCGTGGATAATTCATCATAATCGTTGTGAATCACACGTTTCCAGTATGAATTTATTCTCCATTTTCCGGTTTCCTCTATCCATCGAATATTGGTTGCGGTAAGCTTCTCCTTCAGGGTAGCCTCTTCGAAACGCTCCATTGTAAACCGGTAGCCCACATTGTTTGTATTAAAGCTTTGCATGTAAATGTATACACCGGGTTCAATTTGGCGGTGAATATTCCGCTCGGTGTTTAACCGGCGGTCTTTAATGTATTTATGCCTGAAATTTATCATGGTACTGTTGGCAGGAGGGATAACAAAATTTCCCAGGATGGCTGAAAAGAGGGCAATTATAAATGCCGAGACCAGGTAGGGACGCATTAAGCGGGCGTAGGAGACGCCACTGCTTAAAATGGCAATAATTTCGGTGCTGAATGCCATTTTCGAGGTAAAATAAATGACAGCAATAAAGGTAAATAAGGGGCTGAAAAGATTGGCAAAGTAGGGGATGAAGTTCAGGTAATAGTCAAATACAATGTCTTTTACAGGAATTTCCTTTGAAATAAATTCGTCGAGGTTTTCAGAAATGTCGAAAACAATTGCGATGCTTAAAATAAGCCCGATTGCATAAAAGAAAGTTCCCAAAAACTTCTTGGTTATGTAGAAATCGATTGTTTTGTAAAACTTCATTTTGCTACAGTCTTTCTTTAAGTTTTAGAAGCATTTCATTTTTCCAGCTTACAAACTCGCCTTTTATTATTTTTTCACGGGCAGTTTTTACCAGCCACAAGTAAAAGGCCAGGTTGTGTTGACTTGCTATTTGAGCGCCCAACATCTCGTTGGAGATAATCAGATGGCGAAGATAAGCTTTTGAATATTGGTCAACAAATGATGTTCCATTTTCGTCGATGGGAGAATGGTCGTTGTCCCATTTTTTATTTCTGATGTTAATAATACCTTCGCTGGTGAACAGCATTCCGTTTCGTCCGTTGCGGGTTGGCATTACACAGTCGAACATATCAATGCCGCGATGAATTCCCTCCAGAATGTTAGTCGGTGTTCCAACGCCCATCAAATAGCGTGGTTTATTTTCGGGCAGATCGGCTGTGCAAACTTCAGTCATTTCATACATTTCAGCTTCCGGTTCGCCAACCGAAAGACCGCCAATGGCATAACCATCGGCATCGAAATTTTTAACATGGGATACTGCCAGTTTGCGCAGATCGGTATAAGTATTTCCTTGTACAATGGGGAAAAGGCTTTGCTTATAGCCGTATTTTGGCCTGGTCTTATTAAACCTGGTAAAACAACGTTCAAGCCATCTTTGCGTCAATTCCAGCGATTTTTTTGCATAATCATAATCTGCATCGCCCGGTGTGCATTCATCAAATGCCATAATAATATCAGCTCCGATAGATCGTTGAATGTCCATTACATTTTCGGGCGTAAACATATGATATGAACCATCAATGTGCGATTGAAAGCGGGCGCCTTCTTCCGTAAGCTTTCGAATATCACCCAGCGAAAAAACCTGGAAGCCACCACTGTCGGTTAAAATGGGATTGTCCCAGCGATTAAACTTATGCAGGCCACCTGCTTTTTCAATGATCTCAATTCCCGGACGTAAATACAAGTGGTAGGTATTTCCCAAAATAATTTGCGCTTGTATGTCTTCTTTTATATCGCGGGTGTGTATACCTTTAACCGAACCGGCTGTACCGACCGGCATAAAAATAGGTGTTTCAATTTTGCCATGGTCGGTGGTGATTTCACCTGCCCTTGCCCTGGATTGATCTGCAGTAGTTTTTAATTCAAAATTCATTCGCACGAAATTGATGGGCAAATATAGTTATTTAACTCAATTTACAGGAGAAATAGAGGCAGAACAGGGTGTTAATAAAATCTAATTCATTCGTATATAATTAGTTTAAAATCTTGTTCTTCAATGCATAGCAATCGAGAATGTTTTACTCCGATGCTTAACGGCCCATGGAACTCGCTCTGCCGGAGGGCAGGCATGATTAAAATATTCATTCCCTTTTGTGTCAGCACCTTTAAAATATTTGTCACTGTCATGCTCGTTTCATGTAAACAAAATAGAAGATAAATAACACCTGTTTTAAGTTGAATTTTGCTACTATTGCTTACGTTTATAAAAGCCAATTTCTTTTCTGAATGATTCAAGAGTTTCAACATATTTTTGCCGATCTCACATCCCCGCAATGGATGGTGTTTATTGCCTTTATTGCCATAGCAATCGTACGGCTTGCATTTTTATTTCTGGTTTCGGCCAGAGTGGCATTTAAAAAGAAAACCAAGCCGGAAAATCATTCAGGAGAAAAGATATCGTTAATAATTACGGCTCGAAACGAGGAGGAAAATATCAGGGAAAATCTCCCGGCAATTTTAGAGCTCAAAAGTAAGGACTATGAAGTTGTTGCCATCGATGATTTTTCGCAGGATGGCACACTTTCGGTATTGGGGCTGTTAAACCAGAGGTACGGTCATTTAAAAATATCATCCTTAAGTCAGGAAACCCGTTTTTCGGTAAAACTGGCTCAAAACATCGCCTTAAAATCGGCTTCAAACAATTGGGTTTTATTTATACCAACAGCTTTACAGGAAGGACGTGAGAAATGGCTGCAAAACTTTTTGCAGAAGATCCAGTCACCAGGGATTAATGTAGTGCTGGGCTATTCAACGCTAAGCTATAATAAGGGATTTCTAAATCTGCTTTACCGGGTAGAAACTTTTATGCAGCAAATGAAAAGTGCTGCTTACATTCTTGGTGGAATTCCCTTTGTTTACAGTGAGGAAAACCTTGCTTTTACAAAAGAGAATTATTTTAACCGGGGAGGTTTTGGGAAAATCATCACGGAACCTTATGCCAACGTCGAATTAATCATAAACTCCTTTATTCGAAAAAAGAGTACTGAGGTGAATTTTCATAAGGATTCGGTAATTCGGAAAAAGATTGACCTGGATAAAACGGAGTATACCAATTTGCTGAGAAAAAGTTTGCGTATTGAAAAATATTTACCATTCTGGAAAAGAATAATTTTATGGATGGATGAAAGCAGTAAGCTGGTTTTTATTCCGATTGTGGCTGCAAGCTTGGTTGGTTGTGTCGATCTTTGGCCCTTGATTACTACACTGATAGGTATAAATGCAATTGCCCAGGTGCTTATCATAAAAATTATCCTGAATCGTTTGAATGAACGTAAAATATTCATACCTTCGTTAGTGTACGGATTGTTAGTGCCATATTATAAGCTATTTTTCCGATGGCATTTTAGCAGAAAAAGCCGTAAGCAAAAATGGAGGAACGTGTTTTAATACTATCCGAAAAAGCGCGCCAGGATTACGAACTTGTAAAAGCTGCACTCAATGGCGACGAAAAAGCCTTTGCCCGCTTATTAAACCGTTATAAAGATGCCATTTATTTTATGCTGCTAAAAATGGTGAATAACCGCAGCGATGCGGAAGACCTGACTCTCGAAGCTTTCGGGAAAGCATTTAAAAATCTTCATCAATATTCGCCAACTTATGCATTTAGTACCTGGCTGTTTAAAATTGCTTCGAATAATTGCATCGATTTTTTACGAAAGAAAAAGGGTGTTCATGTTTCCATTGAAAACAATGAGCAAAACGAAAACAACGAGCAAGTCAGGTTAAAGTCAGGGGAACCCAATCCCGAGGAAAAATTGATTCGCTTGCAAAAAGCCATTTTGTTGCGAAATGTGGTTCGGAAGTTAAAACCACGTTACCAGGTTTTAGTCGAGCTTCGATATTTTCGTGAATTTTCATACGAAGAAATTGCAAAAGAATTAGATTTGCCGCTCGGAACGGTAAAAGCACAGCTTTTCAGGGCACGCGAAATGTTGTTTAAAATGATCGAAGCCACCGAAATTGGGCAAAAAGATTAAGAGAATTTCATTACCGGGCCAGTGGTGCCTGACAAAATGTGCCAGACTGTTGTCCATGAAATAAAAACACAATAAATTAATTATAGAGGTGAATGTCATTTTAAAATATTTCCCCGGGTTAAGCGAAAAGCAAATTGAGTTGTTCCGGGAACTGGAGCCCCTTTACGCTGACTGGAATTCGAAAATTAACGTGATCTCGCGCAAGGATTTTTCAGCCTTTTACGAACGTCATGTTTTGCATTCGCTGGGCATTGCAAAATTCACAAAGTTTGCGGGTAAAACAAAGGTGCTCGATGTGGGCACAGGCGGCGGATTTCCAGGAATTCCGCTTGCCATATTATTCCCCGATGTGAAATTCCATCTGGTTGATTCCATTGGGAAAAAAATTAAAGTCGTAAATGGAGTGAGCACTTCTCTCGGATTAAAAAACGTACGAGCCGACCAAATTAGGGCAGAAGAACTTAAGGAGAAGTACGATTTTGTGATTAGCCGTGCAGTTACCCGCTTACCCGAATTTGTTCCATGGATTCAGAAAAATATTTCGAAAAAGAACTTTAATGCTTTACCCAACGGAGTAATTTATTTAAAGGGTGGAGATTTGACGGAAGAAATAAAACCTTTCAAAAGAAATATTTTTGTGCAAGATCTGTCGGAATATTTTGAAGAGGACTTTTTCGAGACAAAAAAGGTATTGCATTTGCCCTTGTAAAACTCATGTTAAACGAAAAGAACCGTTCAGTACAATAAGATGATAATACTGAACGGTTCTACCGACTCCTGAGACGAATTCTTTCTACCAGTATTCATCGCCGAATGAAACCCCCATTTTACGTGCTTTTTCAATGAGAGGGAAATCTTCACCAACCAAACGTAGTTTTCCTCCTACATCTTCCAGGGGAACCGTTGTAAGTTCGTTGTTTTTTATGGCTACCATGGTGCCAAAATTTTCTTCGGCAATACATTTGGCTGCAAATGCACCGTAACGTGTTGCTAAAATGCGGTCCATGGGAGTTGGTGAACCACCTCGTTGAATGTAGCCCAAAACCGTTTCGCGGGTTTCAATACCTGTATATGTTTCAATCGCGGTAGCTACATGCGATGCTGCCGAACTCCCTTTTGGGTGGTCGATTCCTTCAGCCACAACCACAATGGAATAGGGCTTGTTGCTTTCGTAACGGGCTTCAATTTTTTTACAAACCGAGCGGATGTTGTAATTCAGTTCGGGTAATAAAATAATATCGCCACCGCCGGCAAGACCTGAATAAAGCGCCAGCCAGCCGGCGTTGTGCCCCATTATTTCAATAATCATTACGCGCTGGTGCGAGTTGGCAGTTGTATGCAAACGGTCGATGGCATCGGTGGCGATTTGTACCGCCGAATCGAAACCAAAAGTCACATCGGTTCCCCAAACATCGTTGTCGATTGTTTTTGGAATTCCAATAACATTCAAACCTTCTTTACCCAGCATGTTTGCCGTTTTCATGGTTCCGTTCCCCCCAATACATACAATGCAGTCGAGTCCTAAATCGTTATAGGTCTGTTTTATCTTTTGGGGTTTGTCGGCATCGTCTTTGCCGTTTTTCGACATTTTAAACGGCTTCTCGCGCGAGGTTCCTAAAATGGTTCCGCCCAAAGTGAGAATTCCGGATAACTGCTTTTCTTCTAACTGAATGTAATCCGAATTAATTAATCCCGAATAGCCGGCATTAAAACCGAAAACTTCCATGCCGTATTCAACGATGGCCGTTTTTCCTACGCCCCGTATGGCCGCGTTTAATCCGGGACAATCTCCGCCGGCAGTTAATATCCCAATTCTTTTTGGTTTTGTTGAGTTGCTCATAATACTTCGCTTGTCAGAAAAATTATACAAACATCGAATTTACAAAAGAACTTTTGAATTAATAAATCTGAAACATGAATTAAGTGTGTTTGGTTTAAATTTTCTGTTTGAAACTGGATGTAGAAAACAGATTTTAATACTTTTGTAAGTCGTTGAAAAAACCAACGATTAAATGAATTAAAATCTTTAACCAATTAAATGTATAAAATGAAGAAGGTACTCACATTTTTTATGGCTGCATCATTTGTTTTTGCCATTTCGTGTAAAAGCACAAAAACAGGTAGAGCGACAGCTCCAAATACGCTAAGCAAAGCCGAACAAGAAGAAGGTTGGGTTTTACTATTCGACGGTAAAACCAGCAATGGTTGGAAAGGTAACAACAAAGATCACTTTCCGACAAAGTGGAAAATCGTTGACGGGACATTGCACTGCCAGGGTTCGGGTGCAGGTGAAGCCGGTTCGAAAGATGGTGGCGATATTATTACCACCAAAGAGTTTTCTAATTTCCGTTTGAAACTGGAGTGGAAAATTTCTCCCGGAGGAAACTCCGGTATTTTCTATTTGGGAAAAGAAACCGAAGGATGGCCCATTTATAAAACAGCTCCTGAAATGCAGGTGTTGGATAACGAAAAACACCCCGATGCGCGTGCCGGAAAAGACGGTAACCGCCAGGCGGGTTCCTTGTATGACTTAATTCCTGCTGTGCCACAAAACGCACGCCCTGTTGGCGAGTGGAATGAAGTTGAAATTGAAGTTTACCGGGGAAGTGTATGGCACCGCCAAAATGGGAAAACAGTTGTTGAGTACCATTTGTGGACCGATGACTGGAAAGCAATGGTTAAAGACTCGAAGTTTCCGGGTTTAAATCCTGATTGGGCGAATGTTCCTAAAAAAGGTGTTATTGCTTTACAAGACCACGGTGATGATGTTTGGTTTAGGAACATTAAAATTTTGGAACAGTAATAAAAATTTATGAAGCACATATAAGAGCTGGCTGTTGATCTGCCAGCTCTTTTTTTTTGAATCTACTCCAGCCCTTGCTCTTGCTGCTTTTTTTTAGACTCTAATCGCATTAATCTGGTTACCATAAAATCTGGTTCGGTTTTTGCTAAGAAGCGCAAGAATCTGAGGGTAATTCTCGTATCGAACTCAGTCTATAAGGTTTTAAATCAGTACTATTTTATAACTCAAAAAGATTAGGTGGATGATCAGGAGCTTTTTTATTCTAATTTTTGGGATTGTCTTAATCGTGAGCTGTAAGAAGGACCGCTATGAAACAAAAGCTAACGTTATCTTCTCTACCAATGC
>JBFEWU010000035.1:0-21759 GCA_041546215.1 Draconibacterium sp.
ATATGAGGGATACAGGATTAACAATCCGGACAACAATGACAACAGAAAAGACCGGAGACCGAAGAAATTGATTAACGATTATTGTCTATTGATTAATGAAAACAGCGGTTAAACGGTATGAGGGATACAGGATTAACAATCCGGACAACAATGACAACAGAAAAGAACGAAGACCGAAGTCCGGAGAAGAGAGGAATAAACTTTGCGCCTTTGCGCCTCTGCGGTAAAATCCTTAGCGTCTTTGCTCTTTGCTCTTTGTTCTTTGCTCTTTGTTCTAATTAAACTAAATAAGCAGAGCTAAATTTTATGACTACAAATTTGCACGTATCAAAAATTGGAGTTTGGTTAAAAAGCACTGAATTGTTCATGCGTCCTTCCAAAAAAATTCCGGGAAAGTGGAGTTTGTATGAGTATTATGTCGATTCGAAAAATGAATTACTTCATTATACCTCCGATAAATTAAAGGAAAATAACCAATCCTTCACCATCATTTTTCTTCCAGACAAAACCTTCTCAAGAACAGCCAGCCTACCAATTAGCTGCATTCAGAATATAGAAAAAGGCGAATGGAGTATTTCCCGAAATTTTATCACATTAATTGACAAAGAGAATTTCAGGAATAATGTTGAGTTTCAGTTTGCCTTTGAAAAGGGAAATTTAAAATTATTAAAACGAAATAAATTTGGAATGCTTGACTTTTTTGGATTTTTAAAACCACTTAAGTAACGGTTTCCCTTTTGTTCGAATAGAGTTCAAATTCCTTATTCATTACAATTTCCTTCATCCGGTTAAGGGTTTTCCAGACTTCAACAAAAGTGGTATACAAGGGTGTAAATCCAAAACGAATATTGTCGGGCTCACGAAAATCAGGAATAATCTTTAAAGTCGAATTCTTAGGATGGATAAGTGCCTGGTTAATCCGGTAAGCGTCTTTGTGTTTAACCGAAACATGCGATCCACGCTGGGAGGCATCTACTGGCGAACCAATTTTAAATCCTGATTCACTGAATTTTTCCCGCATAAGAAATATAAAATATTCCGAAAGCAGTTTGCTTTTTATGTACAGGTTATTCACACCGGCTTCAAGAATTATGTCGAGGCCTGGTTCAATGGCCATTTGATTAAGTACCGGTGGCGTTCCGGCAAGGAATTTGTGAATGCCTTTGGCCGGTGTATATTCCAAATCAAAGGCAAACGGTTTTGCATCACCAAACCAACCCTGAATTGGCGAAGCAAGTTTCTCTTGCAGATCCTTTCGGACATAAAGAAAGGCCGGCGACCCTGGCCCACCGTTTAAATATTTATAGGTGCAGCCAACCGCAAGATCGGCGTTAATTCGGTTCAGTTCAACCGGCACTGCTCCTGCAGCATGACTTAAGTCCCAAAGAACAAGGGCACCTTTTTGTTGAGCATAGTGCGTAATTTCAGCTGCATCGTATAAATAAGCACTTTTAAATGAAACCATAGAAAGCGTTACCAAAGCCGTGTCAGGTGTTATCATCTTTTTCAAATTTCCAACATCAATTTCAGTATCGTTTTTGGAGGCTGCCAAAACCAGCTTGTGTGCTGAGTCAAAATCATTGCACAATCCCTGGAGAACATACAGATCGGTTGGAAAATTGAACACATCGCTAACGACAACTCTGCGATCGCTGTTATACTTTAATGCTGCATGAGCCAATTTATACAGGTTTATGGATGTGCTGTCGGAAATCACTACCTCACCCATAGAGGCCCCAATTATTTTAGCCAATTTATCGCCCAACTCCACCGATTTACGATACCAGTGTTTGTTCCAGCTTTCTATCAATTGTGTCCCCCACTGGTTTTCCATTAGCTCATCAATCAATTCTTTTGTTTTTATGGGAAGCCTGCCCAGCGAATTGCCATCAAGATAAATGGTATTTTCATCAGCCATGAAAAAACGGCTTCGGAAATCTTTTACCGGATCTTTTTTGTCCAACTCAATGGCACCATTTAGTTCTGCAATAAAATTCATTTGTTCCTTTTTTTCAAAATTTGCCTGGCCTCAGGAAAAATTTCATCCACCCAGAGCGAATACATTTTCCCTGACGGATGAAGCCCGTCGGAAGCCACCAATAAAGAATCGGTTTTTGCCCGTCTCGAAATAGCGGTAATATCCACGTAATGTACGCCTGCTTTTTTGCTTTCTTCCTGGTTTATCTGGTTGAAAAGATCAATCTCCTTCGCAATTTTATCCGGATTCCTTTCCCGGCCAAAAGGAGTTACCCCATAATCGGGGATAGAAATCACAATAATATTTTGAGGATGATTATTTCCAAATTGGATTGATTTTTCGAGTAAATCAATGAATTGAGCCCTGTATTCAGCAGTATCTCTTCCACGATATTGATTGTTCACACCAATCAATAAGCTTACAAGATCATAACTTTCACAAAGATCTTCATTTCTTATTCCTTCGGCCAGTTCATCGCCTGTCCAACCGGTAGTTGCCACTATTTTTACGGCATCCATTTTTGTTCCGGATTCCCTTAGCTTCCGGATCAACTGAACCGGAAACCTTTCGTGTACCGGCACGCTTTCACCAATGGTGTAAGAATCTCCCAGTGCCAGGTAGCTGCATTTATCCGCTGATTTTTCTGGTGAGCAGGAATACATAAAAACAAGGAATATAAAAAATATTGTAAGTTTCACTTTAAGAATCTAACTTTTGATACAGCCTGATTTTAGCATTTAATTTGTACTTATTCAATAGTAAGCTCTTCAAAATCTCTAAAAAACGGTATTTCAGTGGCTTCCACTTTTGCCCGGAACTGTGGCCAAACATTTTTATAAAAGGAATTGATTTCGTTTACCGCTTCCAATATTTTAATTTTTGCATGCTCAAGCAAACGCTCTTCGGTAGCTGTTGGGAAACCCGGGCGAGTGACAATCTGATACATGGCCATGCTTACTTTTCCATTGACATATTGATCAGAATTACGGCCTATGATTCCCTGCGCATTCAGGTTTTGTTTTCCAAAAATAAGATCCTGAACGGATTTAATGGAATCCTGAACTGCCTCTATTTCCTTCTGAAGTGCTTTTAATTCATCGCCTTTCACACCTTTAATCTGAGCTGACAACTTATCACATATTTTTTTGCTTTCGATGAGTTGCTCTGTTCCTTTGCAGAGCACATTTACATCTTCAAGTAAATCATCAACCATTGCATATTGAGCCTTAATTACCTCCAGTGATTTTGGAATCCGGGGATCAAAAATGACATTCAGTTGTGTGGAATCCTTTTGACTTCTGTATTCAGCCACTACCTTATAGGTACCCGGGAGAACGGTTTTACTACTCCTGCTACCACTTCTGTACCTGCCTGAAGTTTCTGTTCCGGAACTGCCCCGTGAAGGCATTTTATATTCACCGGTATCCAATCGCCAGCGAACAAGATTTAAGCCACTTTCTTTTGGAACCATCTTCAGTATTTTTACTTCTTCTCCCCCGGAATCAAAAACACGAACCTTTAAAGAATCAGCTTTTGCACGCTTTACCTTCCCCTCATCCTCATCTTTTTCTTCTTTTATTTTTACCAGCACTTTAAACACAGCACCTATGGGCTTATTTTCGCCTTTAAAAATGGCATCAGCAGGGAAATGAGAACCTGTATTGGCCAACATCCCGTTTACAATGATTGCATCGGCAGGTTCGAAAATAACCAACTCTTTTTGCAGTTGTTTGCCACCACTTGCGGCCATTTCACGCAAGGGCCTGATGTCATCAAGAATATAAATCGAGCGGCCAAAAGTTCCAATTACCAGATCGGCTTCCCGTTCCTGGATAGCCAGATCCATTGTGGAAACCGCAGGGAAACCATGTGTCCATCTTGCCCAGTTTTCACCTCTGTCTATACTGATCCACAGTCCGTGTTCCGTGCCCAGAAAAACCAGCTTTTCCTCTACCGGATCCTGAAGAATGGAAAGGGTATAGCCAAACACTTTATCTCCATCGATTATTCTGTTCCACGTTTTCCCATAATTCGTTGTATGGTAAGCATAGGAATCAAAATCGCCACGCCGGTAATTGTTGGCAACCACCCAGGCCTCCCCGGCATGGTAAGCAGAAGTTCGAACCTGAGGTATCCAACTGCCTTTGGGCAAACCGGGCAGATTGTTAACATTGGTCCAGCTTATCCCCCCATCCCTGGTTACCTGCAGGTTTCCATCATCGCTACCTGCCCAGATTACATCTTTTTCTACCGGGCTAAGCGCAATTGTCAATAGGCAGGTATGGTTTTCGGCACCGGTAACATCGTAAGTCAGACCTCCGCTCCTATCGTATATCTGTTTTGTGGTATCGTTGGTTGTAAGGTCGGGCGAAATAATCTCCCAGGTCAATCCTTTGTCGGTACTTTTATGCAAAAACTGCGATCCATAATAAATGGTGCTGTTGTCGAACGGATCTTGTTCAATGGGTGCATTCCAGTGGAAACGCAATTTTGTATCCATGTCGGGATGTGTTGGCCGTATAGAATATCCACTTCCTTTTTCAGCATCGTAACGACCTAAACGACCTTGTTGCGACATGGCATAACCAAAACGCGAATCATCGGGATCGGGCAAAACATCAAAACCGTCGCCAAACATAACTTCCTGCCACATTTGATTAATGATTCCACCGCTTTGGTAAATATATCCCGGTCCCTTCCATGAACCGTTGTCCTGCATACCGCCATAAACATTGTACGGATGGTCGTTATCGCAACGCACATGGTAAAATTGTCCCACCGGCAGATTTTGAACAAAACGCCAGGTTCTTCCATGATCGTACGAAATATTCATCCCCCCGTCGTTCCCTTCGATGATGTGTTTCGGATTATTTGGATCAATCCACATGGCGTGATGGTCGGAATGAGTGCCACCTTCAATGCCTGTGAATGAATAGCCACCGTCATCACTCATGCTAATGCCACTGTGCAAACTATACAAGCGCTTGTGGTCTTGCGGATCAACATACAATTCGTAATAATAGAACGGGCGGTTTCCAATGTTTCGTTTATCATTTATTTTTTGAAATTTCCCACCGCCGTCCACCGACTTATACAAGGCATTTTTTTTTGATTCAATGAGCGCATAAACAATTTTTGGATTACTTGGTGCAATGGCCAATCCCATTCTTCCCAAGTCACCTTCCGGCAAACCATTTTCATCTGCTGTAAGTTTTTTCCAGTCTTTCCCACCGTTGCGGGTAACAAACAATCCCGAGCCCGGTCCTCCTGAAGTAAAAAACCAGGGTTCGCGTTTATGTTGCCACATGTTAACGAAAATTTTGTTGGGATTGTGCGGATCCATAACCATTTCGCCAACACCGGTTTTTTCATCAAGGTAAAGGACTTTGTCGAAGGTTTCACCACCATCGGTGGTTTTAAAAACTCCTCTTTCCGGATGTTCGTCATAGGGATTACCAATGACTCCAATGTAAGCGACATTTTCATCCCGGGGATCGAGCAAGATCCGGTGAATATTTCTGGTTTTTTCCAATCCCAGAAGCTTCCAGGTTTTCCCTCCATCCAGCGATTTATATAAACCACCACCAATATTAATTGAATTCCTGGGATTCCCTTCGCCGGTTCCTACCCAAATAATATCAGGATTCGATTGACAAATTTTCAGGGCGCCAATGTTTATCAGTTTTTGTTCGTCAAAAACCGGATCCCAGGTTGTTCCACCATCTTCCGATTTCCAAACACCTCCTGAAGCAGCTCCTGCATAAATAATGTCAGGATTTTCAATTAGCGCATCGATGGCCACAATACGGCCACTCATTCCGGCAGGTCCAATACTTCGGGCTTTCATGTTTTCCAGCTGACTGAAGTCGGGCTTTTGAGCCTGTAAGCAAAAACTAAAGTGGGTAAGCAGAACAAACAAAACAGGTATACGGGCAAAATTAAACAGCAGATTTTTCATATTAGAATGTTTTTTTCAATGGAATAAGCATGACATTGTTTAAATGACATAACTCCATTGGATAATAAAAATACAAGTACTATCTGTAATATCTTCTTCCGTTTCCAAAACGCGGATTAACAACATTATTGTAGATTGAACCGAAGGTATAAGTTATCCCAAGCCCGCTATCGACGCTATACCCAGTGGCAAGTTCCTGAAGCTGCAACAAGATATCAGCCTCCGATGCCTCTCCCCTTTTTAACGACAACTGGTCCCTGATTCTTGCAACTCCTCCCCATATTCTTACCGATAATCCTTTTAAAATTCTTACCGAGATCATCCCATCCAATTCCAGTCTGTTTTTTTGAAAATCATGTAAATAACTGGAGCCTTCCAGCGAAATATTTATTGAACCCCATTTTTCCTGTATTTGGTAGGCTAACTGTAGCTGCTGCTGCCCAAGGTTTTCGCTGGTCTTGCCATAAATGGTGGTATCGTTATAGTGATTAACAGAGAGCCCGATTCCATATAAAAACCGCAGTTGATGATGCGTTGATTCTGAATAGGGGAACAAGTTGTATTCAAGCGATGGAAGAACAGTGGCATTAAATTCCATATTACTGAAAGTGGAAGTTAACAAATTTAGCCGATTCCCCACCGACCAGTGTTCTCCCAAACTTTTAACCACCAAATTTTCAAACTCCAGTTCCGTTCTGTCCCTGACAAAGGTTTCATCATCGTAAATGTATTTGGTTCGGTTTAATTCGTGGTTCAATTCAAATTCAATCTTCCAATCGGGAGTAATTTTGTTGGCTACTATGGAGTTGTCGAATGAAAATTCCTTGTAGGACTCTTCCGACTCAAAATTAGGACGGGTTTCCATTTCAAAAACCCAATTATTCCATTTGTCACGTACCTCTTCTTCTTCGCTTATTCCTGAGTGACTTATGTTCACTTCCTTAAAAATTGGGGTTCGGGCAACGTAACGCATCAATCCCATTTTCATCATATTCGTTTGTCCGATTCGTCTATGATCACTTGTATCGTCCGGACGGGTTGCATAGATCAATGTATCGTTTAGTCCTTCAAACTTTTTTTGCCCCACAAAAATAAAAGAGTATTGTCGCCCACCACTTCCGGTGCTTTCGGAACTTACACGCATATACACTTCCGCTTCTTTCACATCGCGAACATAGTTTACATAAGGAATTTCCCTTCGGATATAGTTCATGTCACAGAACCGGCAGTCGATAAAAAGCTTTACGGCATCTTTTCTTAGGCTGTCCAATTGAATTTGCTCCTGAGCACTCAGACTTGAATACAAGAATAGTAGGAAGAGTAGTAATAGTAGGTTTTTCATGTTGATTTAGTTTCGGCTTAGTTAATTGGACCTAATTGCACAAAAAAGGTTTAATTTTGCTTAAAAAGAAGTTCTATAAACTTCCAATGCCGCAGGAAATGGTTGCAATGCCCGTTCAAAAATACCCAGCGAATACGCGATGGTTAATCCGTAGTTTGTAATAGGCACTCCCACTTGCTGGGCTTTCATGATCCGGCTTAGCATTTCACGACGATTCCACATACACGCGCCACAATGAATAATTAGCTTATACTCCTGTAAATTGGCAGGAAAATCGTGACCACGCATATTGTCTATCTGAAGCTTACCACCCACATATTGTGTAAGCCAGCGTGGAATTTTAACCGTCCCAATGTCTTCTCCAATGGGATGGTGCGAACAGGCCTCGGCAATTAAAATCTTATCCCCTGTCTTAAGCTCATCGATTGCCATTGCGCCACGTACCATTGCCGTTAAATCTCCCTGGAAACGTGCAAACAGAATTGAAAATGAGGTTAGCGGAATCTGTGGTGGCGTATCGGCCGCAACTTTTAAAAACGCCTGAGAATCGGTCACAACCAGCTTCGGCGGGATTGTAAATCGCGACAAAGCTTCGCGCAATTCCCGTTCTTTGACCACCATACAAAACGAATCGTTGTCTAGTAAATCACGAATACTTTGTACCTGTGGTAAAATCAATCTTCCCTTTGGTGCTTCCTTATCAATGGGAACAACCAAAATTGCCGCCTCACCGGCACCCACCAAATCAGCTAAAATGCTTGGCCGATTAATATAATCGGCCGGTGCCGTGTTTAAAAGCAATTGACGAAGCTCAGGTATCCCGGTCTGATCTGGAACGCAGCTTAAAACAGAAGGAACCTTATCGCGGGTAAGTTGTTTCCTGATCTCCGGTTTTTCATCATAAAGATCAATTTTGTTAAAGACTACCACAAAGGGGATGGCACGGTCGTTAAATTCATTTATGATCGATTGTTCGTAATCGCCCCAATCGTTAAAACTGCTTACAATTACTCCCAAATCTGTTCGGTCAAATACCGCCATTGTTTTGGCAATCCGTTTTTCTCCCAGACCTCCTACATCGTCAATTCCCGCTGTGTCGATGAACAGAACAGGGCCAAGTGGAAGCAATTCCATGGGTTTTTCTACGGGATCGGTAGTCGTTCCGGCAACATCAGAAACAATGGAAACATCCTGCTGGGTAAGTGCATTTAAAATGCTTGATTTACCTGCATTTCTGCGGCCAAAAATTCCGATATGCAGACGAAATGATTTTGGAGCCCTCATCACTGAATGTTTATGTGAATAGTTTCTCTTTGAAATAAAAAATCGAATGTATAATTCAGGTTGAAAGTACAAATTCAATTATTCCCCTGCAATAAGACGCAAAAAAAAAGGATTCCATCTTTTCTATAGAGATGGAATCCTTCAGTTTTCGATGAAAGAAAGTCCTATTTCTTTTTTTCGTCACAGCAACTTTTTGTTGTAGCTGCAGTTTTTTCGTCTCCACAACTTTTTCCAGAGGCTGCACAACTTTTTTTCTGAGCTTCACTGCATCCGGCCGATGGTTTTTCACCCTTTGCTTTAACAGCACTAGTTGCTTTCTCACTGCAACATGCTTTTTTAGTTTCTTTTTTCTTTTTCTTTTTCTCCTCTTCAAGAACAGGAGAGAAATCATCGCTGTCAGCAACAACTGTTACAGTTGATTTTTCAACAATTATTACTTTTGCCGAAGCGGTAGAAATTGAGATTCCATACGCCAAAACTAATGCTAAAACTAATACTACTTTTTTCATGTTATTTCGGTTTTTATTAACTGATTTTGCACAAATATATTTCATTCAGACGAAAAAATGGGTTAACGCCTTGTTAATTTGTTCTTAAAATGAAAGGATTACTAAGCAATTGAGTATTTTTGAACGCATATTATTGAGCATGAAACACGTTATTCGGAAATATATTCTTGGGCTTACACTGGTAATTATTTTCGCATTACTTGCAACACAAGTACGCTGGATTGTATATTCGATCAAATTTCAGGAAAAGGTATTTCAGAAAAGTGTAGAACTTGCACTAAACCAAACCATTTCAAACCTTACTGCCAATCAACCCCTATGTAGCATGATGAAAGAATGCGTTGCCTGCGATTCTGTCCGACTCGATGTACAACTTACTTCAGCCGGAATCTGGCAAAAAATTCATGATGCAATCGACGAAGAATTACAGTCGTATGATATTTATTTACAATACGAATTGGTGATCCTGGAAACGGGTTCAGTGGAGTATAAAGCCATGAGCGATGGGCTTGACAAAGGCATGTTCTATTCGCGCTGTTTGGGAACTATTTTGGGGAAAGCCGGGTATCAGCTGGTCGTAAAATTTCCCAGCCGCACTAAATTCTTCCTCGAAAAATCAGGATTAATGTTTCTGGCATCCATCCTTTTTATATTATTATTGATTTTGGCGCTTTCTTATTTGCTTCGATTATACAAACAGGAACTAAGAATTGCCGAACACACCAAAGAAATGCTGAATAACGTCAGCCACGAGTTTAAAACCCCATTATCGTCCATTGCGCTGGCATCGAATATGATTCGTAAGAAACGCTATGCCAATGAAACAAAACTGGAAAACTATGCCGACCTGATATCGAAAGAAAATAAAAAATTACAACATCTGGTGGAAAGCCTGTTACACCTGGCGGCAATAGAACGCGATGAGTTCGACTATTCCAAGGAATCAATTGATATGAAGCAGATTATTGCTGAGAGTATATCAACATTTGAAATGATAATGCAGGAAAAGGATGGAAAAATAAGTACAGATTTGAAAGCTCCCCAAACAATCGTTCTGGCCGACAAGTTACATGTAACAAACGTACTTGTCAATCTCATTTCCAACTCCATAAAATACACCAAAGGTTCTCCTGAAATTTTGATTCAAACCAGAAACAGTGATAATTATGTTGTTATTTCGGTAAAGGACAAGGGAATTGGAATACCAGCAAAATATCAGAAATACATTTTCGACAAATACTATCGTGTTCCCACCGGTGATGTGCATAATGCAAAAGGATTTGGTATAGGCCTGGCGTATGTAAAACGTGTTGTGGAAGCGCATGATGGAAATGTAACCGTGGAGAGTGAGATAAATGAAGGGACAACTTTTGTTCTGCAATTTCCGCTATTAAATTCTGGAAATGACTGAGAATAAATTAAATATTTTACTTGCTGAAGATGATCTGAACCTTGGTTTTCTGCTGGAGGAATTCCTGGTAAGCCGGGGTGTTAAAGTGAAACTTTTCAGGGATGGAGAGTCGGCGATGGACGGTTTTAAAACCGGCAACTTTAACTTTTGCATTTTAGATGTTATGCTGCCCAAACTGGACGGTTTTAGCATAGCGAAGAAGATAAAGGCCTTTAATGCAAATATTCCAATCGTATTTTTAACGGCCCGTGCCATGAAAGAGGACAAAATGAAAGGGTATAATATCGGTGCTGACGACTACGTTACCAAACCCTTTGATGAAGACGAACTTTGGTGTAAGATTGTGGCCATAAGTAAACGATCGGAAGTAAATGACGAGCCCGGAGAAGAGCTCACAAAAATTGGGCGTTATGTGTTTGACTTCGTAAACCTTTCTCTCGCTTTAGACGGAAACATAAAAAGATTGACATCGCGTGAAGCTGAAGTTTTAAGAATGTTATGCCGGGCGAAAAAGAAGGTCGTTCGGCGTGAGGACATTTTGACAGCCATTTGGGGTGAAAACGATTATTTCGCAGGGAGAAGCCTGGACGTGTTTATCTCTAAATTGCGGAAATATTTTGCTGAAGATCCCAACGTAAATATTGAAAACGTGATTAAAGTGGGCTACATTTTAAACTGTTAGATTCGTTAAGATTTTGCAGTAAGATTGAAACGTATTATAAAGCATCCCTTAAAGTACTGCTATGGTACCCTTAAGGGATTGATTTAAAATTCCGGATATAAAATATTTCAATAGAAAATTGGTCATTAAAAAAAAGAAGGCCGTTTATCAATACGACAAACGGCCTTCCCAAATACAATTATTCTGAAATACTTATTTCTTTTTTCCAGAGCAGCTTGAGTCACAATCCTTTTTTGCCGATTTTTCGCCTGAACAACCATCAGCTGATTTGGCTTTTGCTCCTGAACAACCATCTTTTGCTTTTGCTCCTGAGCAACCTTCTGCCGGCTTTTCTCCTGTAGATTTAGCTGCTTTTTTCGATCCTTCTTTTTCTACATTATCAACCACAACAACTTTTTCCACTTCGTCCATTGTCACTACAGTTGTGTTCGCCATTGCTAATGATACACCGTAAACTGCTACAAATGCTAATACAAATAATACTTTTTTCATGATTTCAATTTTTTGTGTTAAACGATTTAAAACTTATTTGTTTTAATTTAGACTCAATATTAATAACTATTGAGAATAATTCCAAATTAGAATTAAAGATTATTTGGTATTTTTCTACACTGCGGCCATAACCTACTGTACGCCTGCATGTTAAGTGCGTGTTAACGTGAAGTTAACATTAAAGTATATTAATTGCCAAGCCTGCAAACAGCCTCGGGGCTTATTAGATTATCAAATTCTTCCATCGAAATACAATCCAACTCCACAGCTGATTCCCTGATGGTCAAGTTCTTTTCACGCGCTATTTTCACAATCTCACAGGCCTTATTGTAGCCAATTAAAGGAATTAAAGCGGTAACGGTGGCCGTTGAATTTTCCACACTCTTCTTGCAGACTTCCTCGTTTGCAGTAATTCCGGCAACACATTTTTCATGAAATAACTTTGTTGCATTTGAAAGAATGGAAAGACTATGCAAAATGTTATTCGCTATCAGTGGCAGGTATTGGTTAAGTTCTAAATTACCAGAACTGCAGGCATGTGTAATAACCTGATCGTTGCCAATAATCTGTATAGCTGCTTGCGCTACTGCTTCAGGAATAACCGGATTTACTTTACCAGGCATAATGGAAGAACCGGCCTGTAAATTGGGCAAATTAATTTCTCCAAGACCGGCATCCGGCCCACTGGAAAGCAGGCGCAAATCGTTACTGATTTTCAGCAGGTTTGCTGCTGAAGCTTTTAAAATGCCTGAGACTTCCACAAAAACATCCAGGTTTTGGGTGCCGTCAACGAGGTTTTCGTTACGGGCCAGACCGATACCTGTATTTTCGCGTAATTTATCCACCACCCTGAAAATAAACTTCCTGGGTGCTCCCAGTCCTGTACCAATTGCCGTTCCGCCCAAATTAACAACACGCAAACGTTCTTCACATTTATAGATTCGCCATCGGTCGCGGTTAAAAGCTTCTGCATAAGCACTCATTTCACGCCCCAAAGTTGTAAGTACAGCATCTTGTAATTGTGTTCTGCCAATTTTTACAAGGTGCGCGAATTCTTTTTCTTTTCGCTGAAAGGCTTCCTGTAAACCCAAAACATGTTGCTCCACCTGTCGAAGCAATTTTATTGCCGCTACTTTCAATGCGGTTGGATAAGTGTCGTTTGTACTTTGGTGCAGATTTATATCATTCAGTGGCGAGACAAATTCATAAAAACCCGGTGGTTTACCAAGAATTTGCAATGCGCGGTTCGCAATTACTTCGTTAACATTCATGTTGGTTGAGGTGCCTGCACCACCTTGTAATGCATCTACCATGATTTGTTCTGTTAGAAATCCCTGCGCCAGTTCGAAACAGGCTTTTTCGATGGCTTCAGCTTTTTCGTCTTCCTCCCAATACCCAAGTTGATTGTTCATTTGAGCACATGCCAGCTTTACTTCGCCATACGCCATAATCAACTCAGGATGCACCTTGTGCCCGGAAATTGGAAAATTCTTCATTGCGCGTGCCGTATGGATTCCCCACAGCACGTTATCCGGGATCTCTTTTTGCCCGAGTAAGTCGGTTTCTATTCTTGTCTTAACCATGATGATCACCTTTCCAAAAATTACACACTTAATACCAAATTGAATACAGTTCTTGCACTTTGGAATCTCCCGACTCCAACCATTTAACAATACACATCATCTTTGCCTATCTCAACTCTTTTTACCAATTTTTCGGCACGTTGTCTGCTTAATCCAGACATTCCTTCTATGGTTTCCTTTATGAGCTGAGTACCCACCTTAATGGTCTCGGGCGTTCCATAATTCTGAAGGTATTCTTTAAATGAGCTTAATGCATTTGGTGCACAGTGCAAGCGTATATCGCCAGGCTTAGCAAGGTCCATAAAATCCTGTCCTGTTCTTCCCAAACGATAACAGGCCGTACAAAACGACGGGATATAACCCATGGATGCCACATCGCGAATAACTTCATCAAGCGAGCGATGGTCGCCCAAACTAAATTGACCCGACACCTTATCTTCCTCTTCGTAACCTCCGGGATTGGTTTTACTTCCTGCCGAAATCTGACTCACGCCCAGGGCAAATGTATCCCGGCGCATTCTGGCGGTTTCGCGGGTCGACATGATTATTCCGGTATACGGAACTGCCAGTCGTAGAATGGCCACAATCTTTCTGAAATCGATATCGGAAACCGGGAACGGAGGATGCGAAGCAATGTCGCTATTGGTAGCCGGTTCCAGGCGTGGAACACTAATGGTGTGCGGACCGACGCCAAACTTAAGTTCCAACTCGTTTATATGTTGCATCATGGCCAGCATTTCGAAACGGTAATCAAAAAGACCAAACAAAACACCAATTCCCACGTCATCAATTCCGGCTTCCATGGCACGGTGCAATGCCCATACACGCCAGTTATAATCGCGCTTTTTACCCCCAAGGTGAACTTTAGCATAACTCTCCCGGTGGTATGTTTCCTGAAAAATCTGGTAGGTGCCTATACCGGCACCTTTCAACTGTAAAAATTCATCTTTCTCAAGGGGAGCAAGGTTAATGTTAACCCGGCGAATTTCACCATGTTCTGTTTTAACATCGTAAATGGTCTTTATGGAGTCAAGCACATACTGAAATCCTTGTTTCGGATAGGATTCACCGGCAACCAAAAGTACACGCTTTTGCCCCTGGTTGATCAACTTTTGTACCTCGCGGGCAATGCGCTCCTGTGGCAACACCGAGCGAACGATCTCTTTATTTGTTGCACGAAACGCGCAATATGAGCACTCGTTGGCACATAAGTTGCTAATATACAAGGGAGCAAATATGACCAATCGTTTGCCGTAAATCGTTTCTTTTACTTTATTGGCTGTATCGAATAGTTCTCCCAGAAGAACCGGATCACTAATACAGGTCAAAACAGCAACATCGGCCATGCTTAAACCTTTCATTTCGGCAGCTTTTGCCAATACTTCTCTTATTTTTTCCGGTTCAGGATTTTGATTTTGCCTGATGGTCTCCCAAATTTTGGTTTCGTCTATAAAATCGGCTGGTAATTTGTACATTTTCTATGTTTTAGAAATCATGGTTCAAAGGATACTGAACCGCATGTTTTTATTTTTTGGCCAGTCCTGACTTTACTGACACACCTTGGACACTTCCTAATTTTCCGGTTAACACACCGAGCTCATCAGTGCTTGCATCTATTACCAGTGTAATAACTGATGTCCTGCCTTTTGCATTTGGCAATCCGGTACGTGCTAAAATTAATTCTGAAAATTCGCTTAAAATGTCGTTTACACTTCCCGAACATTTTTCGCGTTCATTAATGATTATTCCTACAAAACCCAATCGTTTCATATTAAAAAGATGCGAGATGGAAGCACGAAGCAGGAAGACCGGTCCCACATTCGGCGGTTCACCTTCAGGTTAATAATTTAAGTTCTGCGGAAATGAAAAGGAAACCGAATTAACCAATATGAATTAATCCAAAGCAACGGTGTGGGTTTCCCTAGAGTCAGCCTTGGCCTTCCCGCAGGATTTATGCCGTAAAAGTAGTGTTTAAATCGATTGCATAATGTAGAAAATGTCGCATTAAGGCATGTTCTTTAACGCAATTATAAGAAACAGGAGCACCTAAAGTCTTGTTTCTTTTTTATTTTACAGAATGAGTTACTTTTGTGCTATGTATTTAAGGGAATTGAATAAGCAGCAGATTATAAAATTACTTCAGGCAAAAGGGGAAGAAAGAACGGCTCTTTTAAAACGTTCACAGGAAACAAAATTGAACGAAGTGGGCAATAAAGTTTACTTCCGCGGATTAATTGAGTTTTCGAATATTTGCGCCAAAGACTGTCTGTATTGTGGCATTAGAAAAGGAAATGAAAAGGTGGTTCGTTACGAAGTGACCGACGATGAGATTTTGGATTCTTGCCGTTTTGCCTGGGAAAATAACTTTGCATCAGTGGTTTTACAATCGGGTGAATTATCGTCGCCGGCATATATTAAACGGGTCGATAATTTGCTGAAAAAAATAAAACAACTATCGAACAACGAATTGGGAATTACCTTAAGTTGCGGCGAGCAAAGCCGGGAAACTTTCCTGCGCTGGAAGGAAAGCGGGGCACATCGTTATTTGCTGCGTATAGAATCGTCAAATAAGGATATATATTATAAGATTCACCCAAAAAACGAAGGTCACAATTTCGAAAGGCGATTGAATTCATTGGTATTTCTGAAAGAAACAGGATTCCAGGTTGGTACCGGAGTAATGGTTGGATTGCCCTTCCAAAGCTATGAAGATTTAGCCAACGACTTATTGTTCATGAAAAAACTGGACATCGATATGTGTGGCATGGGTCCTTACATCGAGCACGAAGACACACCTCTGTACGAGTACCGCCATTTGCTTAAAACCAAACAAGAACGATTCGATTTAACACTGAATATGATTGCAGTTTTGCGCTTACTAATGCCAGATATTAACATCGCCGCGGCAACGGCTTTGCAGGCAATCGATCCGGCAGGGCGAGAAAAAGCACTGGCAATTGGCGCCAATGTTATTATGCCAAATCTAACACCTACCGCTTACCGCGAAGACTACCAATTGTATGAAGACAAACCGTGCCTGGATGAGGATGCCGAACTTTGCCGAAACTGCATGGAAGCCCGGATAAATATGTCGGGAAATGAAATTGGATATGGAGAATGGGGCGATTCCTTACATTTCGAAAGACGAAAAGTAGAAGAACGAAACACAAAGTAATTTTCTGTTTTTTGAAGGTAGCAATCAAAGCTGAAAGTTAGCCCGCATCTCAAACGGAGATTGACATCCGTTTTTAACGAAACAAACTCCTTTTTATCTTCTCATGTTTTATGCCTGTCAAAAAAAGGTAGCCGAAACAAAAGTTGAACAATGAAAAGATATCTCGAACAACCTCAAGCTTATTCGCACAGATTATACCTCCAGGGACGTATCTCTTTTTTTAATTATCCGCTTGTAATTGTCGATGGCCACAAAGTAATTGGGATCTTCCAACACGTTAACATCGCATATGGCCTCGGCCTTTTTAACCAGCTTAATGCAGTCCTTACTTAAATGGCGCAAATGAATTGTTTTTCCGGCTTTTTGGTAGCGCTCGGCCAGTTTATTCACCGCTTCAATTGCCGATTGGTCCATAATTCGTGATTCCTTAAAATCAACGATTACCTCCTTGGGATCGTTTGGCACATCGAACTTCGAATTAAAAAGTGTTGTTGATCCAAAAAACAGGGGCCCATAAATTTCGTAATGTTTAATTCCGTGTTCATCTACTCTTTTGCGGGCACGAATGCGAATGGCATTCTCCCATGCAAACACCAGCGCCGAAACAACAACACCTGCCAGAACAGCTATGGCCAGATCGAAAATTACCGTTAAACCCGTCACCAAAACAATAACAATTAAATCGGAAAGCGGTATTTTATTCACAATTTTAAATGTACTCCAGGCAAAGGTGCCGATTACTACCATAAACATCACACCCACCAATGCAGCTATTGGAATCATTTCGATATACCTTGATGCAAACAAAACAAAAGCGAGTAACGCCAGTGCCGCTACTATACCTGACAAACGATTTCGACCACCTGACTTAATATTAATAATACTCTGACCGATCATTGCACAGCCACCCATTCCACCAAAAAATCCGTTTACAATATTAGCAGTTCCCTGTGCAACACATTCGCGGTTACCGCTACCCCGGGTTTCTGTCAATTCATCAACCAAACTCAGTGTCATTAGCGATTCTATCAAACCTACTGCTGCCAGGATCAACGAAAATGGAAGTATCAGAGATAAGGTTTCCAGGTTAAACGGAATTATCGGCACATTGAAAGTTGGCAATCCGGCCTTAATACTTTCGCCACCACCAGCCTGGATAAAGCTTTTTACGGTTTCGGTTTCAACATTTCCAAAAATCACAAGGGCAGAAACCACCAAGATCCCCACCAAAGCGGCCGGAATTGCTTTACTCAATTTTGGCAATACATACATGATTGCCATGGTAAGGGCAACCAAACCAAGCATCATATATAAAGAAGTTCCGCTTAGCCACTCTCCGCCCGATTTAAACATATTCAATTGCGAAAGAAAAATAACTATGGCAAGACCGTTTACAAAGCCCATCATTACCGAATGAGGTACCAAACGAATGAATTTCCCCAACTTAAAAACGCCAAAGAGGGTTTGAATAATTCCAGCCAGAATGAGCGCTGCAAACAAGTATTGAAGTCCCTGCATTTCGCCCATGGCATTCCCTTTTTGAACCAAACTCACCATAACTACAGCCATGGCGCCTGTAGCGCCTGAAATCATTCCCGGACGACCACCAAAAATGGAAGTGATCAGCCCCATCATAAATGCACCGTATAAACCAACCACCGGCGAAACGCCAGCCACAAAAGCAAAGGCCACCGCTTCGGGAACCAGTGCCAATGATACGGTTATGCCGGAGAGGATATCATCCTTAATACTACCCTGTTTCTTATCAATAAAATTAAATTGGAACTTCATGCTAAAAAAGTTTGAAGACCGAAGACCGAAGTCGGAAGTATTTGCCCGCTTGTGTCTGCACTCTCATTTAAATATTCTTCTGATTGACTGTTTCGCACAAAACTATATGCTTCAAAATCAGCGCGCGAAGGTAGTCTAAAAATCCACAACCATGTTGTAGAGCATATTTACGGGTAGCGAGTTAATGTATAGTTAATCTGAGGACAAAAGGATTCACAAACGAAATATCCCGTTCAACATGTTGACTTTCAATCCTGAACAGGACTTGTGATTCAAAAAAAAAGACCCCTACTGTATCTATTGAAATACAGACAGAACGGGTCTCTTCACTCCAGGTATTCAGGTGCGTAATTGTGAGATGCAGGCAGGGCCTTACCTCAACATGTCAGCTCATTTATTGTACAGCCGATATTTTTACTGCCCAGGCCAGATTGCAGGGTAGGTTTTTTCTGATTTTTTCGGGAATGGTAATTTGAATCCCTTCTTCCGTATTTTTCCATTTCAAGGTTCCGCTTGTTCCAAGCATGGAAAGTTTTGCATTTTTCGCAGCTTTTATTCCCTTCACTTCAAAGGAAGCAGGTAGTCCGGCACCATCTTCTTGTTCCAAATAAATGGCATAAACGGCTTTGGTATCTTTTTGCTGACTCAAGCAAACATTTTCCGTTTTAAATGGAGCAATGGCTCTCGTTGAATAAATCGCTTCTCCGTTTATATCAATCCATTTTCCCATTTCTTCCAATAGAGTATAGGCTGCATCAGGCCATGTTCCATCGGGACCTGGACCAATATTGTAGAGCAGGTTTCCGCCTTTGGCAACAATGTCGATTAACATGTGGATGGCCTGTTTGGGTGTCATAAAAGTTGGATTTGGCGACCATGACCAGCCACCACCGGCAATAATACACGATTCCCAGGGATAAGGAAGTTGTTTATCCGGAACGCGGTTTTCGGGAGTCAGGTAATTCTGGTTTGGTCCTCGCACCGCACGATCGACAACGATTAATCCCGGTTGCTTTTCACGGGCTTTGGCGGCAAGCTCACTCATGCGAATATCCTGGTTGACGATCCGGTTTTTTATGAATCCCGATTTTGTTTCCCTTAGCTTGTTGGGATACATCTCGGGCATGGCGTCCACATCTTTTTTCGAAACCCAGCCACCATCCAGCCATAAGATATCAATGTCTCCGTAATCGGTCATTAACTCCATAATCTGGTTATGGGTAAACTGCACATAGTCCTCCCACTTCTCGGGATAAAGTGCCGGGTCGTAATTCACGTTCCTATCCAGTGGAGGAAATTTCGGATCCCAGTAATTTTTGTGGTTCCAGTCGGGTTTCGAGAAATAGGCACCTGCCCATAATCCCTCGGCGCGAAAAGCATCGAACACTTCTTTCGCGATATTTGCCTTTTCGTTTATGCTAAAGGGGGACTCCGGACTTGTGATTTTGTAGTCGGTGTATTTCGAGTCGAACATGCAAAAACCATCGTGATGCTTCGTGGTAAACACCACATATTTCATCCCCGCATTATTGGCTGCTTTTGCCCATTTATCAGGATTGAAGCGGGTTGGATTAAACGAAAGTTTCAGGTTTTCATATTCCTTTTTGTACGTAAAATAATCATCGGGATTGCTGCCTTTTTTGCGTTGGCACCAGCCATAATCTTCGGGGCAAATACTCCAGGATTCAACAATTCCCCACTGGCTATAGGTTCCCCAATGCATTAACAGTCCAAATTTCAGATCTTGCCAGTCCTCCAGTTTATCAAGTACTTTTTGGTCTTTGGGCCAAACATAACCGGTTACTTCGTGTTCGTATTGTGCACTCGCTATCATTGCGAACAATACAGGAATAATGTAAATTAGTTTTTTCATCTTATTAAAATTGTTTGTTTTCTATTATAGTAACTACCATGGGCAACTAAGCCAGTTCTCCAACTATCCGGCGTCCATGTAATTCCTTGGTGCCTGTCAGTTTTTGAATTTCATCAACGTTCGAATCCAACACCTTCCCGGCAACCAGCATAATAATTTTGCCTTCAGCTTCGGCAATCATTTCACGAATTGTCTGTTGTCCTTCCCATGCAGTTGCCTTTCCTCCCGATGTAAGTATTCTTTTAATATTGGGAATTGTTTTTAAAACCCTGACTCCGTCAACCGGGTTTTCCAACTCGTCGATGGCCTTGTGGAAAGTTACCGGAAGTGGCCGGGCATATTCGGCCAGCATTCGCGTATGTTCTTCATCAATTTGTTTATCCGGGGTAAGTAATCCGATTACTACTCCATATGCACCAGCTTCTTTTGCCAGGTTTATGGCAATTTTTGTTCGTACCAATTCTTCATCGGTATAAACAAAATTTCCGGCTCGTGGGCGTGCCATCACCATTACCGGAATATCCAGCTGTGCACAAGCTTTTTTCATTAAACTAAACCCAGGTGTTAGACCATCATTGGCCAGGTCTGAGCACAATTCAATCCTGTCGGCTCCCCTTTCCTGAGCTATCCTCGCCTCTTGTAAGGATTCTACGCAAGCTTCTTTTATCATTTTATCTTATCTAAATCTATTTCAAATGTAGTTAATACGAATCCATAATTACCGGAACTTTATCGGAATTGTCCAGATAACTCTGTATGGTATTGATAATTTTCCGGACCTCATCGTCACGTGATCCTGCACTTTCCCATGCCAGAATTGAATCTTCGGGCAAATGTGTAGGTGCAAGTCGCGTGTCGGGTAAAAACACCTGCAATTTTCTCATGTCTCAAATATAAATCATTATTTATTTATTTAGAAATATATCAGAGCTTATTCAAATATTTTAATAAGCGATTATTATACCCTCTTTTGTTTGTGCTTTAAATACCACTTTCCCTGCGAATCTTCTCTTAAGAAAAATGACTGATTTTTTTTAGTCGAAAAAGAAATTTCAGAAATAGCAGCATTATTAATGGATTTTATTTTGAAGAACAAAGCAAAAAAGGCTTTTTTATTGAGCAGATTAGCAGGCAAAATGGCAAAGCCGCTAATATTTCGTTAATTTGCAGGCTAAAACATAGAAGTTTGAACTACAATTTAGTAAGCATACTGGGCCCGACAGCAACCGGAAAAACAGGTCTGGCAGCTCATTTTGCCAAACGCATCTCCGGTGAAGTAATTTCGGCAGATTCGCGGCAGGTGTACCGTGGAATGGATTTGGGAACGGGCAAAGATTATGAAGATTATTTCGTGGACGGAGTTGAGATTCCATCTCATTTAGTGGATATCGAAGCAGCCGGTGAACATTATAATGTATATCGTTTTCAAACCGATTTTATACGGGTATTTCATGAAATAAATTCACGTGAAAAGTTCCCGGTTTTATGTGGTGGAAGTGGTTTGTACCTGGAAGCCGTTTTAAAGAATTACCGCCTGATAGAAGTTCCTCCGAACAAAGAATTGCGTAAAGAACTGGAAGGTAAAACATTGGAAGAACTGACCGAAATTCTCAAAAGCATGAAACCACAACTCCATAACCATACCGATGTGGAAACTTACCGGAGGGCAATTCGGGCCATC
>JBFEWU010000387.1:0-4391 GCA_041546215.1 Draconibacterium sp.
GATTTTTGTTGACACGAAAGTAGGGTAAAAAGAACAAAGGCGAAAAATAGACTCTTCATGGTGAATTGATTTATAAACTCATAAATATCAGAAAAAGATGCGAATTTATTTCCTCCCCAGGCAACGTTTTATAATTAACTTGCATTTTAAGAGAGAAAACCATTTCAAAAAAGAAACCAGCAGCGTGCAAATCAGAAAACTAATTCATAAAAGTTCGAAAGGGGACAGAAGAGCACAGAAAAAATTCTTCGATATGTATGCCGACCGGTTATTTGCAGTGGCCAAACGCTATGCCCTTTCATTCGAGTTGGCTGAAGAAGCCTTGTTTCAGGCTTTCTTAAAGATTTTTGAAAAGCTGCCGGAGTTTGAATTTATAAATGAAGCAGCATTGAGTGGCTGGTTAAGTAGGATTGTAATTAATCAATGCCTGATGGACAGGCGAAAAGAAGTGAATACGCTCTACAAACTAGAGACCATTGATGAAGAGCGGCACGATGGTGCTTTTTATGAAGAAACCAACCACGAAGCTCTTTTTGAGTTGGTAAATGAACTTCCCACAGGATACAAAACCGTTTTTTTAATGAACGTGGTGGATGGATATGCGCACAAGGAAATTGCGGAAGTACTGGGAATTACCGAAGGAACTTCACGCTCACAATTTTTTAAGGCAAGAAAATTATTACAGCAGAAAATTAATCAGGACTATGGGCAATCTGGAACATAACATAAAAGAGGCATTTGCTGCACAAGATTCGAAAACAAAATTGGGCAACAAAAATAACATGTGGGACAGGCTGGATGGACAGATTCACGGACGCAGGGGAGTAGCTGCATTTTGGCGTGTTGCTGCCATATTGTTGGGCTTTGTGCTCTTTACCGGCGCTTTTGCCGCTCTCAGGGTTAGGGCGAAACATCAAACTGTACTCAAGGAAATGGAAATGAAAAGTGCAGATTTAGCGGCCACTATTGATTCCTTACTTTTGTTGCCGGTAAGCACAGAATCTGAAGTGCAAATTGTAGAGAGGGTAAAGCTTGTTTATCGCGATAAACCCGTTGCTGATCAAAGTTTCAATTCAGCAAAATACTGGGAGAAGAAATACGAAAGTTTAGCCGATTCAACCGAGATGGTTTTGGCGACGAAGAAAAAACAGGATCAACAATTTGCTTTCCTAAACCAAGAGCTGGCAAAAACCAAAACAGAACTTGCCACTGTTCAACGAGGATTGAAAACGGAATCCAGGCAGAACCAAACCGCTCCGTTTGAACTGAAAACAGAGCGAATTGAACTGGAAGTAGCGAAAACCCCGTCGGTTAAAAACCAGGAAATGGAAATGAAAGTATTTCAGAGAAATTTTATAGAAAACAAAAACAATTTGAACAGTACAATTTTCAAAAAATAAGCCATGAAAAAAATTATTGCAGTATTCTTATTCTTTTTTACTTCGTTAACAGCTATGTCGGTGACCAGGTTTCATAAGGGCGATACGGTACGTTATAAATTTGATAAAATTCTGGTTGAAATTGCAAGTACAAACGCCCTTAAAAAGGGTACTGCGATGGAGTCGAATGTTGTACGTATAAAACAAATTCAAAAGATTTTAAGCGAACTTACGATTGTGCCACTGGCAGAGGATGAACGTATTACCATTAGGTTTAAAGAAATGGATGATGATTTGATAGCGTGGAATTACAAAGAAGTTGAGTTGTCTCGCTCAAAAAGGAACACCAAAACACTGGTGGTTTTCGATGATGGAACCACTTTTGAAAAAGACTTTGGCCAATACTGTGTTTTCTTTTCGTTTAAAGCCCTGGAGACGAAAATATATTTAAACGACCTGGCTGATTTGGAACTGATTCTGGGGAAAGATTTTAAAACAAAAACAGAAAAGGCAGAACAATTCCTGAAAGCTGAATTTGGCCAGAATTACAGAAAGGATATTCATGCCTGGCTTGATTTACGAGGCGATGAAGTAAAAGGATATTTCCAAAATGACACCGGAAATAACCTCGATATGTTGATTCTTTCAGGAGGGATTGGTTCGGGATGGGTAAAGAATTCCTTTGTCTCGGATATTCATTTCCGTCTGGGAGTTTCGTTTAGTAATAAGGGGATGTTTAAAAATATTTATGCCATCGATTATAGTATGATGTACGATTTTCAGGAGTCGAACGAAAATAAATTTTACGAGCTGAATCACTTTGTTTCGCTGAACTGGGAACACAATTTTTCCAATACACCAGCAAGTGATAAGTGGTACGGATTTTCGTTTGGATATTTGGTAAAACGAAACAACGATTTTTTTAAGAAGAATACTTTTAAACTAGGTGTGAACAAAAAGATCAACGATACTTTTATTGTAAAGCCTGAGTTGTATTTCAATGACTTCTTTAAAAATGTTTATCCGGGAATGCGCTTGTCGGTAGCATTTTAATTCCAGCGAATCTGAGTAATCTTGTGGTTCTTTCAGTACCTCTGATCAATAATAGTGAGTTTGTCAGAGAAAGCCCAGAGGACCACGAATGATTCTTACCTGGCAATATTTTCACCCATACGAACGAAGGTTTCCAGTCCCTTTTTTGTGTTTAAAATTAAATCATCATCAAAGGTTATTCTGCCTTCTTCGAACAGCAAAACCAGTGTGGAGCCGCCAAAAGCAAAGTAACCCTTTTCGTCGCCTTTATTTACTACAGCGTTTGCCGTGTAGGTTTGAATGATGCTCCCAACCATTGTTGCGCCAACATCGGAAATCAGTATGTCGCCATATTTACCGGATTCCTGGATGCAAAACTCCCGGTAATTCTCGCAGAATATTTTCAGGCTGCCTTTTAAGGCTAAGGGAGAGACAGAAAAATAATGACCTTTTATGGGTACTGATCCGGATACTCTTCCGGATGCCGGAAAGTGAAAACGGTGGTAGTCGGCAGGGGCCAGACGCACAATGGCCATGGCTCCGTTTTTATATTTTTGTGCCAGTTCTTTATGCTGCAAAAAACTTTCCAGCGTAAATTCCGAGCCTTTTATAAAAAATTCAGAAAGCGCTGAGATGGATTGGAAAGCCAGAATTTTTCCATCGGCAGGCGAAACCAGATGCTCTCCTATGGGGCGTGCAGAGCTCTTCAACTGGCGATAAAAAAACCGGTTAAAGCTTTTGAATTCTGAGATGTTCGATATTTTGCATTCGGCCAGGTTTATGTTGTGTTCGTGTACAAATGCCGGAATACGTTTTGCGGATAACCGCGTGTTCATATACCATCCCCCAAACCGGGAAACAATCTTTCTTTTAAACAACAGGTTTAGGGCTACTTTGCCGCTTGCCGATGAGTACAGCCATTTTAACATTCCTTCGCCGGGAACGTTTTCCGTTCTGCTTTCTCCACTTTTCCGGTCTATGTATCTTATGGTTTCCATATTATGGTTTGGCTCCGTTTTTTGCCGGCATGATAAAAATACCAAAAGTAAATAGGTAAAATACAGGTATCTTTTCAAAACTGCTCCGGTTTATATCCCTTGTCATCCAATAGTACAGGCTGAAATGAGGCTTCCACAGCCAATTCGTCGCATCTTTCGTTAAGTGGATTATTGGCATGTCCTTTCACCCAGGTAAATTTCACTACGTGTTTTTTGTATATCGCCAGAAAACGCATCCAAAGATCGGGATTTTTTTTCCCTTTAAAACGATTTTTCACCCAGTTAAACACCCAGCCTTTTGTCACCGAATCGGCAACATACTTCGAATCGGTGTAAATGGTAACCTCGCAACCCTCAATTTTCAAGGTTTCCAGGGCAACGATCACGGCCAGCAATTCCATGCGGTTATTGGTGGTTAGTTTGTAACCTTCCGAAAGTTCTTTGCGGTGTTTCCCCGAGAGCATAACGATTCCGTAGCCTCCCGGACCGGGATTGCCACGTGCTGCGCCATCGGTATATATGGTAATTTTTGGTCGGGCCATTTTTTACACAGTACTTTTATTTGGGTACAAAGTAGTGAGTATTCTTTCGAATAACCAAACTTTGGGTAGACAGTCTCAATGATTTCGACTCAGAATCTTTTGTGGAACCCAGGCGGAGGGGAAGGATCTGGATATTCAGATTTTCGGATTTTCAGACAACAATGACAACTTACAATTGATTAATGATTATTGTCTATTGATTAATGGAAACAAATCAGGATTTTCGGATTTTCAGATTTTCAGACAACAATGACCACGGAAAAGACCGAGGTCCGAAGACCGAAGTCCGAAGACCGGAGACGGAAGAAATTGATTATTGATTATTGTCTATTGATTAATGGAAACGGTGGTTGAACGGCATGAGGTATACACCGCTGCCGCGCGATTGTATCGCGTGGTCAAGAAGGATTGCAAGGTACGTGGAGCCCGACAACTATGAC
>JBFEWU010000407.1:0-4006 GCA_041546215.1 Draconibacterium sp.
CGCCATATGCCCATGTAACTTACCGAATGCAAACAAGTTTTTATCTTAAAATCTGCCGGATTTCCCGAGGGCGTTTCTTGGGCTTTGGAAGGTAAGATCGCGATTATAAACAGGGCAGCAAGAAGAAGTAGTGCTTTCATGGATACATATTTTTAGTTAAGTTATCATATTCAGTATTTTACAGCAATATGGCACTGCCGTTTTTTCCAGCCCATAGGAGCTGAGATTATTAGGAAAAGTTATATCACAAAGGTACTCAAAGAATCACGGAGTCTCACAAAGGTTGTCGTCCATAATATTATCTCTTTTTCCTTTTCTACATCTCATTATCTGGTTTTTGGTTGAAATCCTGCAATTTATTGAAAAGAACAAAGAACAAAGAACAAAGAGCAAAGAAGCAGTGTTCCCCAGTGAAATGTACTCCGTATTTCACGGGGTAAACCCAAAAGCTGAGAGTCACTGAATCGCAGAGTCATACACAAAAGAATCTTTCGTTTTCCGAAACTTAAACCAATGATTCTTTAGTGCACGATTTGGCGAGGAGGCACGACGAAGCGATCTCATGCTATCAGCACCTGGCCCAACTTGTAGCGTTCCTCTCCATTAATCAATAATCACTAATCAATTTCTTCCGTCTCCGGTCTGCTCCTCCATTCTAATATTCTACTCCTCCTATATTCTAATCTTCTACTCCTCCTGTATTCTAATCTTCCAACTCCTGTTGTCATTGTTTAAATATTAGAAAATCAAAATTTATTGACCAAACCATTAATCAGGATTTTCAGACATCCAGCAATCTGGTAATCCAAAGATCGTGGATCGATTCCACCCTTCGACTCCGCTCCGTCAGCCGACGGACCGTCTCCGGACTTCGCACTTTCTTCCCAACTATTTCCATGCAACGTGTTATATTTTTCTCTGCGTAGCTTTGTGTCTTCTTTGTGCTCTCTGCGGTTAAAAACCCAAACACAAAGCTCTCACAGAGGCATTAATCAATTTCTTCCGTCTTCGGACTCCATTCGAATATTCTAATCTTCCTATTATCTAATCTTCCAATCCTCCTATCTTCTAATCTTCCAATTCCGGTTGTCTTCGGTCTTCGGACTTTCTTCCAATATTTAACGAACAAACAGTTAAGATAATAAAATTTCGAATTACAAATTTTTTATAAGCGCATGTCTATTGTGATATGACTTTAATTTCACTCAGCAAAATCTCCAGGGCCGGAGAAGCCATTCTTCCATGATTAAAAGCATCCAGTTCGTAGAGTTTCGTTTCCTGGTGGCCTGCCACTTTCATCATTCGGTACATATAAGCGTTTTCTTCGTAGCGTCCCAGCATTTCAAGTTCACGGTCGCCGGTAATTAAAACCAGTGGCGGTGCATTGGGGCGAACATGGAAGAGCGGTGCAAATTCATCGATTATGGGTTGTGTTCCTTTTATACCAAGTTCTTTCCGAACCGTAAAATGGGTAATGGTGTGTCCGCTAAAGGGAATGAGCATGGCAATGTCATCGGCGTTAATTCCATGTTTGGACAGGTAACTTTTATCTAAACCAACCATGCTGGCTAAGTACCCGCCTGCCGAGTGTCCCGAAACCACAATTTTACTTTTGTTGCCACCATATTTTTCAATGTTTTTAAAGGTCCAGGCCACGGCTGCCGCTGCATCCTCAATGTAAACCGGGCATTTAACTTTTGGATGTAAACGATAATTTACAGCAACTACAGCAATCCCTTTTTCCTTTAATTTTTCCGGAATGTGTTTGTTCCCGGCTGTAATGCCACCACCATGGAACCAAACAACTGTCGTAAAATCTTTTGTGTTTTCGGGGTAATAAATGTCCAGTTTACATCTTTCTGCCAGGTACGGATTTTGAGAACCATCTTCAGGTGAACCATAGGAAATATCTGTGTCGAGTACATACGCACTTTGTTCCTGGGCCATGAGCGTACCGGATGCAAAAATAATGTACCAAAGAATTAAAAGTTGAAATGCCTGTTTCATGTGATTTCGTTTTATGAGTTAAATTTACGAAAAACAGGGTACAAAAAAAGGAGCAACTCAGTGTTACTCCTTTTTTATGAGGTTCCGGCCTCGGATTAAGAACGATATCCTCTTTTCTCCGGACAACTGCCCAATGATGAAAATCCGCAGATCCTGAACCGGACGGCAGGAATTGATTAGCGATTATTGCCTGCAAACAAATGAAAACGTCCGGAAATCTGAAAATCCAGTAATCCAGTAATCCAAAAAATATGCTTATTTGGTCAGTCTTTCCAAACGCCTCATAATGGCGAAAATAAAGGCGGCTGAAATTAAACAACAAACCACAAAAATTGCCCACAATTGCCACAATTCAATTTTATCCCAGAAGAAACTGCCTATTCCCAGTAGCTTGTTTCCAACGGCCGTGGCTAACAACCAACCGCCTTGCATTAATCCCTGGAAGCGAGCAGGCGATACTTTCGATACGAACGAAAGTCCCATGGGGCTCAGGAATAATTCAGCAACGGTAAGTACCAGGTAACTGTTCATTAGCCAGTAGGGCGAAACTCTTGATGAATCAGGAACCGGATTTCCATTTAATTCGAATGGTGAAACAATGTCAAACGATCCCACAAGCATAAGAAGGAAGCCCGCTGCTGCGATAATCATACCAATACCAATTTTTCGAGGTGTGGAGGGCTCTTTGCCGCGGTTTGCCAACCAGGTAAAAATGCCCGACACCAGAAAAGTTAAAGAAACGATAAAAAGCGGATTGAACGATTGGAAAACTTCAGGTTGAATATCGTTGCTCGCACTCCCTCTGGTGTAAAGCCAGTAGGTGATGGCACCAAATACAACTGTCATCCCTGCACCAATCAGGCGATTCTTCGACTCCCCTTTTTTCAATATAAGTACAAGGCCGGCTACTGTGCCAATAAAAGCAAGGATGTTTTCCAGTTCAAAGAAGAGATAGGTAAATGAACCTACTGCCTTAGCCGTGTAATCACGCGCAAAGAAGGTCATGGTCAGGCCATTTTGATGGAACGACATCCAGAAAAAGATTACCACTCCAAAAACCAGTAATAATGCGATAATTCTGGGTTTTTCTTCTTTGTTGGATATGCTAATAATCCAGGTCACAAATCCGGCAAATAAACCAACTGCAAATCCAATACCTGTATCAATTCTCAGCACAAAAAACAAGGCGGTTACCGCTGCCATTACGCCCAGAGAAATAATAATCTTTATGGGACTAACTCCTTCTGTTTTTTGTTCTGATTTTGCGATGGCTTTGGTTGGTAATAACTTGTTGAAGAAAATATAAACAACCAGGGAAACCAGCATAGCTCCGGCAGCTACAGCAAAGGCATAATTATATCCTTTCGAAAAAACATCGATATATTTTTGTGCAAAAGCCATCAGGTCGGTTACCGGTCCTGTTGTGCTGGCTGCATTGGCAAGTTCCTGAAAGGTCTCGGTGTCTTTCAGTGTGCCTTTCAGCATTTGATGGCACATGGCTGGCAAACTGCCGTCGTGATTTAGTGCATTGGTTTTTAGCCACCAGTTACGAGCTGCATTTGCGGCAAAAGGAGCAAAGAAAGCACCAACGTTTATACCCATATAGAAAAGCAGGTAGGCTTTGTCACGCAGTTTTTCGTATTTGGGATCGTCGTACATCTGGCCAACAACAGCTTGCAGGTTCCCTTTGAAAAGACCGTTGCCCAAGGAAATTGTAAATAGGAAAATGATGGTTGGAGTAAGGCCCATTCCCGGAATGGCCATCATGACATATCCAAGGAACATAATAACAATCCCGGTCATAATTACTAACTTGTATTTTTTTGTGGCATCAGCAATTATACCGCCAAGTAGTGCCAAAGCGTAAATGGCAAAATAAAACCAGCTGTAAATACTTCCGGCTGTTTCTGCATTTACATCAAATTTGGCCTGAAGAAAAAGGACCAGGATAGCCATCATGGTGTAAAAACCAAAGCGTTCGCCCATATTGGCAAAAAAG
>JBFEWU010000333.1:0-5155 GCA_041546215.1 Draconibacterium sp.
ATCCCCTGAAAATTTATTAAAAAACAAAACCGGAGTAAAACGCTATAATTGCTATATTTGTCATCAATGAAGCTTCAAAACTCCATAGCTCTGTGTTTATTAGCGTTGTACAGCCTCGTGCTGGTACATAATTTTGTGCCTCATTGCCACCAATCCATTCACGAAAAGTTTACCGAGCATTGTTGCCATCATGCAAGCCATGAACAGGTAGCTGATCATGACCATGAAATGGAAAACACTTATCATGAACATGAAACGCATATTCACTGTAGTTTTGAAGAGGTTCTTGTATTGAACAAAAAGACGAATCTCCCTACCGTATATTTGATTGAATCTTCAATGATCAAGGAGGGTTCAGATGAAGAAACGAAACAACATTGTGATACTTATTACTTCCCGGCTGTAACGGAACCTCATTGTCGCGACGTCAAGCTTCGCGGTCCTCCACAATTTTCATGATAAATTTTTATGGTCACTTGATGCAGAGTGATGAATGCTTCGCAAGCCAGGAGGTTTTTGGTCTTGTGCGATTTGTATAGATGACTTTGCAGAAATGACAACTCTTTGTGACTTCCAAATCCTGAAAATTGTAATAAAAAAAAAGAATCATGAAAAAAATAGTATCAATACTTACCATATTAGTCCTCGTAATTGCCATTTCTTCTTGCGGAAATAAAAAGAAAAAAGAGAGCCTGCCAGTTGGCACTCATGTCCACGAAGACGGTACAGTGCATGCGAACGATGCACACGATCATAGTGCCAAACCCAGTCAGGAATCCTTTGAAGTGAAAGATGCCAATGCCGAGCCTGCCAAGGAGGGCAACGACCAGGATGATCATACCCATGAGCATGGTAACGAAGTCGATCATGACCACGACCACGACCATGAATAAGTGGCACATAATTAATTTCCATTGAAATTCACAAAATCAATCATTCTATAGTACTGAATAATTATTAAGGCGGGGAAATCTTTGCAAAAAGAAAGAGCTTTCTCTTCCGTCGTTCAGATGACAGTGGATATTGATTTTAAATCCATTCAAAATGAAACTATTTCACACAGGATTTATTCTGCTGGCACTTTTTTTCGCTGCGTGTCAGAATAAATCAACATCACAGGGCGAGGATCATGATCACTCACATGAGGAAGTGAGTATTCGGATGACAGAATATACGAAAGATTTCGAACTTTTTGCTGAAGCTGAACCAATGGTTGCCGGCAAAACCGGGAACATTTTGGCACATTTCACAAAGCTCAGCGATTTTTCTCCATTGACAGATGGTCGTGTAACCGCAAGTCTGATTATTGGTAAAAAAGGAATCCGTCAAAAACTTGATAAGCCAATCCGTCCGGGGATTTATCTCTTTCAACTTCAGCCTGAAGTTTCCGGGAAAGGTAAATTGATTTTTGATATAGAAACTGATCTGGGCACATCGTCGTTGACGGTTGGGGATATTGAGGTTTTTGCCGATGAGCATGATGCCATTCACCATGCCGAGGAGCAGGTACAAGAGCACCCCAATGCCATTTCTTTTACGAAAGAACAATCCTGGAAGATTGCTTTTGCAACAGGATTTCCCCAAACGGAATCCTTTGGAGAGATAATAAAAACCACTGCGCGGGTGGAGTCGGCTCAAAGCGAAGAAGTTATTCTCACAGCCAAAGCTGCAGGTTTGGTTCAGTTTAAAAACAACCGTCTTACAGAAGGGGCAGCCGTTAAGGATGGCAGTGTTTTATTGGGTATTTCTGCCGGAACCTTTGCCGATAACAACATGAATGTTCGCTACAAGGAGGCAAGTACAAACTTTGAAAAAGCAAAAGCCAACTACCAGCGTAAAGAAGCATTGGCAAAAGACCAACTGGTCTCCCAAAAGGATTTAATGGACGCAAAAGCTGAATATGAAAACACAAAGGCAGTGTTTGAAAATCTGCAAAAAAACTTTAATGGGGGAGGACAAAATATTTACAGTACCAGGAATGGATTTGTAAAGCATATTTTTGTTCGTAACGGGCAATACGTGGAAGCCGGACAAGCTTTGCTTTGTATCACCGAGAACAGTAACCTGTTTTTAAAAGCCGAGGTTCAGCAAAGATACGCAGCAGCTTTGCCCTTCATAAAAACAGCCAATATCCGATCTTTGAATTCCGGGCCGGTATATACGCTCGAAGAACTAAATGGCAAAGTAGTTTCCTTTGCCAAAAATGTTTCCGATGAAAGTTTTCTGATTCCGCTAACCTTGCAAGTTGAAAACCGAAGCGGAATAATTCCGGGAAGCTTTATGGAGCTTTATCTTAAAACCGAATCAAAACAGGATGCACTTACTGTTCCCAATTCATCATTAATTGAAGAACAGGGAAATTTTTCTGTTTTCGTTCAGCTAACTCCCGAAGCTTTTGAAAAACGTGAAGTGGAAACCGGGAAAAGCGATGGGCTAAAAACAGAAATTCTTTCTGGGCTCAAATCAAGCGATCGCATTGTAACAAAAGGCGGGATTTTGGTGAAATTGGCAGCAGTTTCTAACAGCCTGGATCCACATGCCGGGCACGTTCATTAAATCCTTAGTCTATGTTAAATAATATCATACAGTTTTCATTAAAAAACAAATTGCTCGTGCTGCTCACAGCTGTGGTTTTAATGGCTGCGGGTTTGTATACTGCATCGGAAATGGATGTGGATGTTTTTCCCGACCTCACCGCCCCAACCGTTGTGGTAATGACCGACGCACATGGCATGGCCGCCGAGGAGGTGGAGCGATTAGTAACTTTTCCCATTGAAACAGCGGTAAATGGTGCTACAGATGTTCGACGAGTTCGTTCAGCCTCATCGCTTGGCTTTTCCTTTGTTTGGATAGAGTTCGATTGGGGAACCGATGTATACCGGGCACGCCAGGTGGTGAGCGAAAAGCTTGTGACCGTTTCGGGGCAAATGCCTTTGGGTGTTAGTCCTCCGGTTTTGGCACCCCAATCATCGGTTATGGGTGAGATTTTGTTTATCGGCTTACAATCCGACAGCACCAGCATGATGGACTTACGTACCATTGCCGAATGGAATGTAAAACCCGTTCTGTTGGCAACCGGTGGTGTATCGCAGGTTACGATAATTGGCGGCGATTATAAACAATACCAGGTATTGGCCGACCCTCAAAAACTAAAATTCTATGATGTTTCATTGAACGAACTTGCCGAAATTTGCAAAGGTATTTCGCAAAACTCTACCGGAGGGGTTGTCCGCCAGTATGGCAACGAATATTCGGTACGGGGTATAGCCCGCACCTACCAATTGGAGGAACTTGGCAATTCATTCATAAAACAACGAAACGGTTCGCCCATACGTGTTAATGATGTTGCGGAAGTGGTGGTGGGAAGTGCCGTAAAAATGGGCTATGCCTCCCAAAATGCAACTCCTGCTGTTATACTTTCCATCTCGAAACAGCCCAGGGTGAATACCTTGGAACTAACCGAGCGCATTGAAAGTAAGCTGGCAGGCCTGGCAAAAACCTTACCTGCTGATGTGAAACTGGATACAAAAATTTTCAGGCAGGCTGATTTTATCGAAAAATCGGTGAATAACGTTATGCGGGCATTAATCGAGGGTGCTCTTTTTGTGATTATCATCCTGTTTTTATTCTTGGGAAGTTTCCGTACCACCATTATTTCAGTACTGGCCATTCCCTTATCCTTACTGGTTGCAATTCTGGTTTGCAAACTGCTGGGTATTAACATCAATACCATGAGCCTGGGAGGGATGACCATTGCCATTGGATCTTTGGTTGATGATGCGATTATCGACGTTGAGAATGTGTATAAACGCCTGCGTGAAAATCATAAGCGCCCCAGGAAAGAAAGGCTTTCGGCCTTTAGGGTAGTTTTTGAGGCCTCGAAAGAGATCAGGGCTTCCATTTTAAATGCAACGCTTATCATTATTGTGGCTTTTATACCCTTGTTTTTCCTCTCCGGAATGGAAGGGCGAATGTTAAAACCCCTAGGCATAGCCTACATCGTGTCTTTGTTTGCATCGTTGATTGTAGCCCTCACGGTTACCCCTCAGTTATGCAAATTGCTTCTTTCAACCGAAAAATACCTTGCCAGGAAAGATAAACAAGGTTGGTTTACACGAAACCTCTTTGCCGTTTACGGAAAAGCATTAAGATGGTCATTGGGGTATAAAACGCCGGTTTTGCTCCTTACAGGTGCCGTATTTATTCTGGCAGTTCTGGCACTTTCATCTATGGGGCGTAGCTTTTTGCCCGAATTCAACGAGGGAGCTTTAACCATTTCAGCGATAAGCAAACCGGGAATTTCCCTGGAGGAATCCAATAAACTGGGAACTCTGATGGAAACTGAGCTGTTGAAAATACCCGAAGTGAAGAGCACTACCCGAAGGACCGGCAGGGGAGAACTTGACGAACATTCGCAAACCACCAACAGTGCCGAGATCGATGTGAATTACAGTTTAGATGAACGCGATAACGATGAATTTTTGCTTGAAGTCAGACAAACCCTGGCCTCTGTTCCGGGAATAGCTGCAACAGTTGGTCAACCACTGGGACACCGGATTGATCATATGCTTTCGGGAACACGTGCCAATATTGCCATTAAATTGTTTGGCAACGATTTAAACAAACTCTTTGAAATGGGCAACCAGGTGAAAAACGCCGTAACAGGCATCGAGGGGCTGGTGGACGTAAATGTGGAGCAGCAGGTTGAAATTCCTCAGATTCAGATTCGTGCCAACCGTGAAATGCTTGCTGCCTATGGAATAAGCATCAAACAGTTCAATGAATTTGTTGACATTGCCTTTTCCGGTGAAAAGCTGGGTGATATTTATGAAGGGCAAAAAAGTTTTGACCTGATCGTTCGCTTAAATAAAGATTATACCGAGAGCCTGGAGGGATTGGAGAATGCTTTGATTACCACCGAAAATGGGAAGAGAGTTCCTCTGAGCCAGGTTGCAGAAATTATTTCAGCTTCAGGACCCAGTTCCATCAGTCGTGAGAATGTACAACGGAAAGTAGTCGTCTCTGCCAATGTTGCCGGAGGTGATTTGTTGGGTGTTGTGAATCAAATCAAAAGAGCCGTTAATGAGGATGTTGATTTTCCGGAGGGTTACCGGATTGAATATGGGGGGCAATTTGAAAGTGAAGCTCGTGCTTC
>JBFEWU010000014.1:0-32534 GCA_041546215.1 Draconibacterium sp.
CTTGAGTTCGACAAGGTTGAAATATTTTCCAGTGGTGGTTATCTTCAATTAAAAACGGCCGGTTCATTTTTCTGCGATTATATTGAGGCTTTCAAGCTTTGTCAGATTCCCGAGGGATTGACACGCCGGCAACTGGAAATGTTTTTCCACCTGGTTAAGGAAGGACGGCTCTTAAAAGGAGCAGACTGGGATTGGCTGGATGAGATAAGGGGATTTACCGGGAACCAGGTAATTGACAACTTATTAAAACTGGCTTCCATTTTTAAAAAGGAATCTAAATTAAAGGAAGTCGAGAAGGTGGCATTGCGCATTCTGGATTATGACGATCTGAATGAAGAGGCCATCTATCTCCAGGTTTGGGCGCTTCAAAAAGCACACAACTCAAATCTGGCAAAATTCAATTTTAACTCCTTCGCATCGAAATACGAGAAAAGTATGAACGAGCCGTATGGGATGAATTTCGAGGCATTTACCCGGTTTTATTCTGAGAGATTGTAGGGTAGATTTCTGGATCCTCAGATATTCAGATTCCTGGATTAAACGAATATTAGAATTTCGGAATGTTAGAATATTCGAATGTTTAGAGTTCAAAGTTCAGTGATCAGTGTTCCTGTCTGAAGATCCGAATATCTGAATATCTGAAAATCCGGGATGTTCAATTCCGTTGTCGTTGTTGTCCCCTGGTTTTTCTCTAGTCAAATTCACAACCTGACAACGCGAACGAAGTGAGAGGATAACTTCTTTATTCTTTGATAAGAAAGCTTCGGTTGTGGAGAAATATTGCCATTAAAAAACTTAACGTACGAAAATTTTCAGAAACTCTGCCCATTTAGTTAGCTTATTGTTATAAACTATGCTATATCTGATGGTTTTCAGACTTTTGAGATTTGAACAATCAGAAATGAGTTACTTTTACAGCATAAATGAAAACCGATAAGAAAGAAGAATGGAAAATCTGGGATTTAACACTGTAATTTTTGACATGGACGGAGTAATTACAAAAACGGCCATCACCCATGCAGCTGCATGGAAAAAAATGTTCGATGAATTTTTACAGAAAAGAGCCAAAGAACAGGGAGAAGAATTCGTGGAATTTACCCAGGCCGACTACCTGTCATTTGTTGATGGAAAACCGCGCTACAAGGGTGTTGCCTCCTTTCTTGAATCAAGAAATATTTCCATTGCCTTCGGCAGTACCTCGGATGCTCCCGGAGTGGAAACCATTTGTGGCTTAGGCAATCGAAAAAACGAAGCCTTTAACGAAGTTATAGACCGTGATGGTGTTGAGGTTTACGAATCAACCGCACAAATGCTGAAGGACTTAGCTGCGGCTGGAATTAAACTGGGAGTAGCCTCCTCGAGCAAAAATTGTGCTCCCGTTTTGGAAGCCGTTGATCTGTTAAAAACATTTGGAGCACGGGTTGATGGTGTTGTTTCTGCAGAACTTGGATTAAGTGGAAAGCCAGAACCTGATATTTTCACTACCGCCTGTGAGATGCTGGGTTCAACCCCTGACAAATCGATCGTTGTAGAAGATGCAGTTTCGGGTGTTCAGGCCGGAGCAAAAGGCAACTTTGGGTTGACCCTGGGTATTGCCCGTGAAGATAATGAAAAAGAACTGGCGGAAAATGGTGCTGACTTTGTGGTTACCGATTTGGAAGAAGTTGATGGTATATGGGGATTAAACGACCTGTTTTTAAAATTTAATCGATAATTTCCTTTACATTTTTTTGAAGAAAATCGCGGGTGTAATAATCTTCATCAACAATTCTCCCGTTCCACACCACAATGTCCAGATCTATGCAACGCGGTCCGTATTTGGATTGGCTGCGGTCGCGTCCCATTTCGTCTTCAATGGATTTCAGAAGCTGTTTCAGTTCTTCTTGCTCCAATTCTGTTTTAATTTTAACCGCTCCGTTGGTAAAATCCGCCTGATCGATAATTCCAACTGGTTTTGTTTTTAGCATAGCGGAAACTTTCAGAACCTCAACCCTGGTTTTCAGAATCCCCAACATCGTTCTAATGTTCTCTTCTGCTTCGATGTTTGAACCGATGCCGATGATACAAATATTCTTGACAGTCATGCTATCGCTCAAAGCGCTGGTATGACTATATTCCTTCGGCAACAATCCTTCTTTCACAAGAAGGTCGTAATCCAACAGCTTGCCATCTCTCAAGCCCAAATAATCCCGAAAAGAAGAGTACTCCCAATCTTCGGCATGTTTAACCAATCCGTCACAAACCGGATTTTGATGAACATACTCAACACAAGTATCCAAATAACTTTTCGCTTTCGAAATGTTGATTTGCGTTCCAAAAGCGCTATTCCAGTAGGCTGGTTCAATTTTTATTTCATCAATGAGTGGTCTGGCTTTAGTGTGTTGCTGAAAAAGTGAACCTGAAAAATTTTCTTGTTTCTGAATTGTTCGAGTATAAGAACGGAGCAGAATTCCAATGGAATAGTACATTGTACGCTCTTTCGGCCTGCTATCACCCGAAGTGATAGTATGACTTGTTTTTTGAACAAAAACTACTAAATGAAAATGATTAGGCATTAAGCACCAGGCCATAAAAGACAAATAAGGAGACAAGTGATCTTTCATCTTTTTTAGAAAATACAAGTAATTTTCTCTGCTATAAAAAAGTTTTCGGGATCTATTACCCCGATTATAAATGTGATAATATTGCCCTTTCTCAATTTCCATAATTCCAATATTAGTCGTTCCATGACTTTAAAGTCATAGAATGACCGGTTTACGATGAGCCTCCATTTCCAGGGAAACAGACTCGGCAAAACGCAGTGCATGTGGCTTGTCCACCTCAACTTTCGCCCATTTTACCTTCGCATCTTCCATAATCAGGGCAAGTATACTATGGGTTAAAACTTCCAGCAATTTAAATCTACCCTCCTGAACATGAGCAATTACTTTTTTGGTGATCGTTTTATAGTCAAGAATATCACGTGGTTCATCGGATTTCAGCGCATCTGCCGGAATATCAGTCTCGATTTGGATGTTAATAAGTACATCTTGTTTGTTTACCAGTTCATCGGGATTAAATCCGATGTAGGTTCTGATGAGTAGGTTTTTTATACGTATTCGTGCCATAATTCAATGGTTTGTTCCTAAGTTTTCGCCGCCGTCGGCAAATAGCAGCTGCCCGGTTAAATGGTCGTTATCTAAAATATAATCAATGCTCTTTAAAACTGGAGCAATTCCTCCTGGTCGTTTCATCGGGATGGATTTGGCCAGCTTCAGCAAATAGTTTTCATCTTCATCTTCGGGCTCCAGGGTAACACCCGGGGCAATGGCATTAATCCGTATGTCAGGAGCAAATTCCAAGGCAGCCATTTTTGTTAGCTCCCAGAGTGCCTTCTTGGCAAGCGAGTAAGCTGCAAAGTTCGATTTGTTTGAAGTGACACGCGTATCCACAAAATTTATTATGTTGCCTCTTTTGCAATAATTGGCAAAATCCCGGGTTAAAAAAAATGGAGCCTTGAAGTTTACATCCATTTGATTATCATACAATTCACAGGATGTATCCTTTAAATGACTTTTGTCGAAAACCGATGCATTGTTTATAAGCAGGCCAAACTCACCGGTCCCGGCAACTACTTCAGGAATTAAAGCGACTACGTCATTAATTTTTGATAAATCCTTTTGGACGGCAAGAAAACGTTGTGCCGGGAACCTTTTACGAAGATCTGCAAGCAACATTTTGGCATCCTCTTTCGAAGCGTTATAATGAATAATTATATTCCAACCTGCTTTGGCCAGATGTTCTGCTATAGCTTTGCCAATTCTTTTTGATGCACCTGTGATTAAAGCCGTTTGTTCCATTCCGAAAAGTTAACTAATTTTTGTAAAACAAGCATCCTTTTCTAAAGTTCAAGACTTTATTTCTTCGACGTTCTAAAAAAGTACATCTAACCGTGGATTTACAACATTATTGTATATTGAGCCAAAACGGTATGTAATTCCAATACTGGTTTGGTAGGAATAGGTAGTTGACAATTCCTTGCGGTTTAACAGGATATCTTCCACCGATGCATCTCCCTTTCTCAAAGAAATCTGGTCGTGAATAAAGGCATATCCTCCATGCATATTAAAGGTTAATCCTTTTGCAATTTTAACTTTAACATAAGCACCCAGGGAAAACCTGTTTAGTGAAAAATCGTGCAAATAGTTACTCCACCCGGCCGAAAAGTTGACCGTTCCCCAATTCTGGAAATTAGTATATGATGCATTTAATTTATTCGACCACAGCGACTCTTTTGACTTTAAAAATACGGTTGTGTCAGCATAATTATTAAAACCATAGTTTAATATATAGTAAAACCTGAAAATCCTGCGGGTAGATTCGGAGTAGGGGAAGATATCGTATTCGATGGCAGGCCCGGCAATAAAGCCCAAATCGTAATTCGAATAAATCGACTTAAACACATCAGATGAGAGTCCCACTGCCCAATGTTCGCCCAAACTTTTTACAACATCGCCATAAATCCGGCTATCTTCTCTTTTGTCAGTAGCCACAACGTCACCGTAATCATAATCGGTGGAGGAAGTATTATGATAAATACCTGTATTTAGTCGCCACATTTGGGTTGTTCTTGCAGCGCTGAAAGAACTTTGAATAGCCCGCCCATTAGCAGCCTGTTGTCCTTGTACAGTTCCGCTCAAACTAGTTGTGAAAATCCAATTGTTCCATTTATCACTTGAAACCTCCTGGGCAATGGTCTCGGTGAAATTTATGTCAATAAATTCGGCCAATGGAGAGTTTATCATATATTTCATCATGCCCATTTTTAAGGTGCGAACGCCTTTTTGTCTGACCTCTTCGTCGGTTTCATCCGGGTAGGTATTAAATTTCACTGTATCTTTTACACCTGCGAAGCGTTTCCGCCCGTCAACAAAAAAAGTATATTCCCCTCCACCCGATGCCGTGGACTGGAAGGTACCCAGCACCACCAAATCCGCGTCCTGGATATCTCTTACATAATTTATAAAAGGAACCTGCCTTTTCATGTAACTATCGGCATTCATATACACATTAATGGCGTCCTTACGATGGGCCTTTCGTTTTTGTTTTGGATCCTCTTCTGCAAAAAGATTCAGGACAAAAAGGGAAAGGATGAAAATTACAGAGAAATGTTTCACTTGAATATATTTTAAATTAAACGTTCATTTTTAAGCATTTTGCAACAACAAGAGACTAAACAGTATTTTTCACCGCCATGGCAGAGCCCTTTCAGTGCGTTTTGTAATGCACGCTTCAGACTCAGAATTGCTTAAGATGATTATGATGAATGCAGCATTAACACCGAGATCCTTGAAGATTTTAAAACAAATGTTGTAAGCAAATAACAGAGTTCCAAATTAATGGGATACGTGCACTTATAGAGGGGTAAACGGTTTTATGCTGGGGCAAAAGCTACGGATTCGGGGATAAAATAACCTCGTAAAAAGGAGTAAAAGAAAAAGGCCAGCAATGTGCGAGCCTTACTATATATAACTGATGATATTTTTTATCTGTTATACGAATTCAACTTACTTAAATACTTTCCTATAATGTCAAACTCAAGATTGATAACTGTGCCTTCCTTAAAAGTATGGAAATTGGTCACCTCCTGTGTGAAGGGGATAATGGCTACCTGGAAAGAGTTATCTTTTGAATTTACGACAGTTAAGCTAACTCCATTAACAGTTACCGAACCTTTCTCAACCGTCATATAACCACTTTTAGCAGCTTCCAGATCAAAGTCGTATTCAAAGGTATAATACCAACTTCCATCAGCCTCCTCTACCTTTGTGCAGGTTGCGGTTTGATCAACATGGCCTTGAACAATATGACCGTCCAATCGTCCGTTCATCATCATACTGCGCTCAAGATTTACTTTTGATCCCACCTCCAACAGGCCAAGGTTCGACTTCAAAAGTGTTTCTTTTATGGCCGTAACTTTGTACAGTTTCTTTTCCTTATCTACCCAAACCACTGTTAAGCACACGCCGTTGTGCGATAAACTTTGGTCCACTTTCAGCTCATTGGCAAACGAGCAGGTTACTGTAAAGTGTACATTTTCCTGGTCTTTTTCAATGGCTGTTACTGTTCCGAATTCTTCTACTATTCCTGAAAACATGATTTTATTGATTAACGAATGTTGATTAACGAATTTCGGATTCAGAAATAAACTTCTGCAACTGTTAATCTGCATTCAAAGTTCTACATTTATTTAATGTTCCAATCCACCCCGTCTTTGGTATCTTTTATTTCTATTCCAATTGCGTTTAGCTCATCGCGAATTTTATCGGCAGTGCCCCAGTCCTTATTGGCTTTTGCCTCTTTTCTGAGCTGGATTAAAAGCTTCATGGTTCCTGCTAAAATTTCATCTTCTCCCGAACCGGCACCGTCTTCAACTCTCAATCCAAGAATTTCAAAAACCAGGGTTTTATAAAACGATTTCAAGGCTTCCAGATCCGTGGCTGAAATCTTTTCACTTCCTGCTTTTATTGAGTTAATTATTTTTACACCATCGAAAAGGTACGCAATGGCGATCGGACTGTTTAAATCGTCGTTTAATGCGTCGAAACACTTTTCCGTTAAAGGCTCAATCTCAACCGTTGAACTTTCAGAAGCAACCAGTTCATCCAACGATTTAATGGCCGTCATTAACCTTTCCAAACCCTTTTCGGAAGCCTGCAGAGCTTCGTTCGAAAAGTTAATTGTACTACGGTAATGTGCCTGTAAGATAAAAAAGCGAATGGTCATTGGGGAATATGCCTGTTCCAGCATCTCATGAGAACCCGTGAACAACTCATCAAGCGTAATAAAATTACCCAGCGAACGTGCCATTTTTTGGCCATTAATCGTGATCATGTTATTGTGCATCCAGTAACGTACACTTTCTTTGCCGCGACATGCTGTATTTTGCGCAATTTCACATTCGTGGTGCGGGAAAGTTAAATCCATCCCGCCACCGTGAATATCAAACTGTTCGCCAAGGTACTTTGTACTCATTGCCGAACATTCAAGATGCCACCCGGGAAAACCATCGCTCCATTTGGAAGGCCAGCGCATAATATGCTCCGGTGCTGCTTTCTTCCACAGGGCAAAATCAAAAGAATTTTTCTTTTCGCTCTGTCCATCCAACTGGCGGGTATTTGTTTTAATATCTTCCAGATTTCTGCCCGAAAGTTTCCCGTAATTATACTCCTTGTTGTATTTCTCCACATCGAAATACACAGATCCCCCGGATTCGTAGGCATAGCCATTTTTCAGGATTTCATCAACAACTTCCATCTGTTCGATAATATGCCCCGATGCACGTGGTTCGATACTCGGGCGTGTGATGTTTAAATCATCCATATTCCGATGGAAAGTATTCATGTATTTCTGAACCACTTCCATGGGTTCCAGTTGTTCCAACCTGGCCTTTTTCGTAATGCGGTCTTCTCCGGCTCCTTCCACCTCATCTTCCAGGTGTCCCACATCGGTTATATTGCGAACATAACGTACTTTGTTGCCTAAGAAAGTAAGATAGCGGTAAAGCAAATCGAAGGTAACATATGGGCGGGCGTGCCCCAAATGTGAATTACTGTAAACGGTTGGTCCGCAAACATAAAGTCCAACGTTCCCTTCAACCAAAGGTTTAAACTCTTCCTTGTTTCGGCTTAAGGTATTATAAATTACAAGTTGATTTCCCATACTATTTCAATGTAAAATTGAATTCACAAAGGTAATATAAAATGAATGATTTTGCGGGGCTACTTCTATCAGGTGTCTTTGTTTAACCGGCATTTTGTATTCCAGGTTGAAAATACTTCAAAACGAAGTACCACAACAGGTTTTTTCAACTCACCATAACGGTGCTTCGCCACATCTAATAAGCTTCCTGTCTTATTGCAATTTAATTTTACACAACAAATTTCAAATGAATAATCCCGGTTTAATTTGCTGCAGGGTCATCAGCTCCTGTATCTTTCCCGGGCTTTTGATCAACTTTATTGAAATGCTTCCTGTAAAAAAGCAAGATGGAGAAAATACCTACTGTAATTGCAGAATCGGCAATATTGAACACCGGGCGAAAAAAGATGAATGAATTTCCTCCAACCCGTGGAAACCACACCGGATACCTGCCCTCTATCAATGGGAAATAAAACATATCGACCACTCTCCCGTGTAAAAAGCTTGCATATCCTCCTCCTTCAGGGAAGAGTGTAGCCACCTGGCCGTAACTATGGTTAAAAATTATTCCGTAAAACAAACTGTCGATGATATTGCCGATGGCACCCGCAAAAATCAGAGAGATACATACAATAAATCCGAATGGGATTTCCTTTTGTCTGGCCAGTTTAAAAAGATACCAACCGATGGCAATTACAGCAATAATGCGAAAAACACTCAGGAACATTTTCCCATATTCCCCGGCAAATTCAAAGCCAAAGGCCATTCCGTTGTTTTCAACAAAATGCAGAATAAACCAGCCTTTAAACACCTCAATCTCTTCTCCGATTGAAAGATTGGTTTTTATCCAAAATTTCAAGACCTGATCGGCAATTAGTATCAAAAAAATGATTACCAGCGATTTTACACTACGCGACATATCTTATATCCCTTAAAATAAAATGCTCTCCGAATTTCCGTTCAATGCGGTTTCGAAGAGCAATTTCTAATGTTTTTCTTCTCTTACTTTTGACTCTTTTTCGCTTCGATACTAAGTGTGGCATGCGGAACCGCACGTAATCTTTCCTTCGAGATTAATTTACCGGTATCCCGGCAAACGCCATAGGTTTTGTTTTCGATGCGTACCAAAGCAGCTTGTAGATGTTGAATAAATTTTAGTTGGCGCTGAGCTAATTTTCCGGCTTCCTCTTTAGAAAGGGTAGCTGCACCTTCCTCCAATACTTTAAATGTTGGCGAAGTATCTGAAATATCATTTCCATCGCTCTGAGTTATCGAATTCTTATACATCTCATAATCTTCTTTAGCACTTTCAAGCTTTTTATTGATTAAGATTTTGAATTCCTTCAACTCCTCATCCGAATATCTATTTTTCTCTCCCATAATCAAAGGGTTTTACATTCATTTCATTTTTTCATGAAGCCCCTAAAGTAATAAAAAAACGCTTTCATCCTAGACGGCTTCCAACAATTATTTTCTACAATTTTTCAATCTCAATTTGCGCCACCACATCTTTGTCAATTTCCACTTCCGTTGCCTTTAATTCAGCGGCATTTTCAACTAAAACCAGGGAGTCGGCAAGCGTTTGTGCACAAATGTACTCTTTATGATTTTCCACCGCATCATTAAACCCTACGTGTTTTGCAATGGAAAGTTTAATTCTGTCGGTAACTTCAAAATTACTATCTTTTCGCAAGTTCTGAATTTTATTAATAAACTCGCGTGCAATTCCTTCCTGTTTCAATTCTTCTGTAACATCAATATCGAGTGCAATGGTCATTTGACCTTCGGTAGCCACAGTCCATCCCGGAATATCTTCAGTCATTATTTCAACATCTTCAAGCGTAATTGTAATTTTCTCCTCTCCTGCTGAAATTTCATATTTCCCTTCCGTTTCAAAGTCCGAAATTTCATTTTGATCGAGTTGATGAACAGCACCGGCAATTTGCTTCATCATTTTACCATATTTCGGTCCCAGCATTTTAAAATTTGGTTTAATTTTCTTGCTGATTACCCCGGCAGTATCGGTCAGAAACTCTACCTCTTTAACGTTTACTTCGGCCAAAATAATATCCGAAACAGCTTCAAACTGCTCTTTAAAATGAGGATTTAAAACCGGAACCATAATTTTTCCAAGTGGCTGACGTACTTTTAGTTTCTCCTTACGTCGCAGGGCCAGAATCATGGAAGAAGCTTTCTGTGCAATTGCCATTTTTTCTTCCAGGTCTGCATCAATCAACTTTTCGTCGAAAGCAGGGAAATCTACCAGGTGAACGCTTTGAATTTCAGCTTTTCCTGTTGCCTTGTTCAAATCGTTATACAACAAATCGGCATAGAAAGGTGCAATTGGAGACATTAACTTTGCAACGGTTTCCAAACAAGTATACAAGGTCTGATAGGCCGAAATTTTATCGTTTGAATATTCGCCTCCCCAGTATCTTTTGCGACTTAGGCGTACAAACCAGTTGCTCAGGTTTTCCGAAACAAACTCCGAGATTGCACGACCCGCACGTGTTGGTTCGTAACTCTCGTAGCTCTCGCCAACTTCTTTCACCAGTGAGTTCAACAGCGAAATCACCCATCGGTCGATTTCAGGACGCTGATCCACGGGAATTTCTTCCTCGGTATAATTAAAACCATCCACATTGGCGTACAGGGCGAAGAAATTGTAGGTATTATAGAGTGTTCCGAAGAATTTACGCTTTACTTCTTCAACTCCGGCAATATCGAATTTCAGATTATCCCAGGGCTGTGCATTGGTAATCATGTACCAGCGCAGTGGATCGGAGCCATATTTCTCAATGGTTTCGAAGGGATCGACAGCATTGCCCAAACGCTTGGACATTTTAACACCGTTCTTGTCGAGCACCAAACCATTTGAGATAATATTTTTAAAAGAAACTGATTCGTCAATCATCGTAGCAATGGCGTGCAGTGTAAAAAACCATCCACGGGTTTGGTCAACACCTTCAGCGATGAAATCAGCCGGGAAAACATCTTTAAAGTCTTCTTTCCATTCGAAGGGAAAGTGTCGCTGTGCGTACGGCATCGCTCCCGAATCGAACCAAACATCTATCAAATCGGTTTCACGGTACATTTTTTCACCTGAAGGCGAAATCAAAACAATTCCGTCCACATGCGATTTATGCAAATCAATTTTATCGTAATTTTCTGAAGAATTATCTCCAACCTCAAATCCTTCAAATGGATTTTCTGGCATAAATCCGGCGACAACCGATTTGTGAATTTCTGCCATTAACTCTTCAACCGAACCGATACAAATTTCTTCCGAACCGTCTTCGGTACGCCAGATTGGGAGTGGTGTTCCCCAGAAGCGAGAACGACTCAAATTCCAGTCAACAAGATTTTCCAACCAGTTCCCAAAACGTCCTGTTCCGGTTGAGGCAGGTTTCCAGTTGATGGTATTATTCAACTCCACCATTTTGTCTTTAACGGCAGTTGATTTGATAAACCACGAATCAAGGGGATAATAAAGCACGGGTTTATCGGTGCGCCAGCAATGCGGATAACTGTGAACATGCTTTTCAATTTTAAACGCTTTATTTTGCTGTTTAAGCATTACGGCAATATCAACATCAATGGTTGGTGCATCGTCCTCCAGTTTATCATCGTATTCATTTTTTACCGTACGACCGGCAAAATCGTGATAGCTATCTGTATTTACGTATTTGGCAACAAACTCAGGATCCAAATCAATGGTCGGATAGAAACGCCCTTTCTTATCCACCAAAGCCTGTCTTTTCGCTTCTGTATCAACAACGATTAATGGCGATATTCCGTGTTGTTTTGCCACGCGATCATCGTCGGCACCAAAAGTTGGCGCAATATGTACAATACCGGTACCATCTTCAATGGTCACAAAATCTCCGGTAATCACTTCGAACGCTTTCCCTTCAGGTCTCACCCAGTCGATCAATTGTTCATACTGAACACCTTTCAGCTCATCGCCCTTGTATTCACCAAGAATCCGGTAGGGAATATTTTTATCTCCCGGTTTAAAATCTTCCAGGGCCAATTCCTCATTTTTCTTGTTGAAATACACAGAAAACAAGTCCTTCGCTAAAATCAGGGTAACCGGGGCTTCGGTATAAGGATTAAATGTACGAACCTTTACATAGTTAATGTTCGGTCCCACACAAAGTGCGGTATTCGATGGCAATGTCCATGGAGTTGTTGTCCAGGCCAAAAAGAATAAATCGGTATCAACTCCATCAAACAGGAATTCCGATTTTTCATTTCGGGTGGCTTTAAACTGAGCAACGGCTGTGGTATCCTTTACGTCGCGGTAACAACCCGGCTGGTTTAGCTCATGCGAACTCAAACCTGTTCCGGCTGCCGGCGAGTAGGGTTGAATGGTGTACCCCTTATATAACAATCCTTTTTTGTAAATCTCCTTTAACAGCCACCACACCGACTCAATATAACGGTTATCGAAAGTAACATAGGGATCATCCATATTTACCCAATAGCCCATTTTGCGGGTTAGCTCTTCCCACTCACGGGTATATTTCATTACCTCTTTTTTACAGGCATTGCTGTATTCTTCAACAGTAATTTTTTTCCCTATGTCGTCCTTTGTTATCCCCAGTGCTTTTTCAACACTGAGTTCAACAGGCAAGCCATGCGTATCCCAGCCAGCTTTTCGGTGAACACGCTTGCCTTTCATGGTTTTATAGCGACAGAAAATATCTTTTATCGCACGCGCCATGACATGGTGAATACCCGGCATACCATTGGCCGATGGCGGCCCTTCGTAAAATACAAATGTTTCCTTCCCTTCGCGCGTAGTAATACTTTTGTGAAAAGTATCATCCTCTTCCCATCTCTTTAGTACCTCTTTGTTTATCTGTGATAAATCTAATTGTTTGTATTCCTGAAACTTATTCCTCATGAGACTGGCTAAATAATCTGCTAATTTTAAAAAACATGCAAATATAGAAAAATTTATGGTGCCACAACGGGTTTCAAAACCTACGATTGCAAGTGTTAGGGAATGGTTAAAACGCTGTGATTTAATTCAAAAGAAAAACCACCCCTCCAAAAAGGAAGAGCGGTTACCTGAATATTTTTTAAATTTCGGAATGGGAAGTTCCGGGTCGAATATTTTCCCGGTTTGCAGTGGAACTTAATTGCATCGCTTTACAGCCTTCTTCTGAAAATCAGGCGAGCCAAAACCATAATAATTACTCCAAAAGAGACTTCCTCTTTTTACAAACCGTCTGTTTTATTCCTATTTTTGATGTACTAGTTTATTTCTACAACCGAATTAAAGTCACCTTCAACAATACCGTTAGGTACCAATTTATCCGATTCAGTTTCGTTCGACCATACAACATCGTTAAGCAAATACTTAAATTGGTACTCTTTGCCGGTTTCTAAATCAAGGGTTTGCGTAAAATCTCCGCTCTTCAATTTATTCATTGGCTCGGCATCTTTACTCCAATCGTTAAACTCTCCAACAACTCTAACGGTTTCAGCGCTTTGAGCTTCTTCTTTATTTACTCTGAACGTAACTTTACAAACAGGTTTACTTTTTAGATATTGCTTTTTAATACTCATAATTCTTGTGTTTTTGATTCCAATTAACCTATCGAAAATCAGTTTGTAACTGCTTTAAATTTCGTCCAAATGTTTAATCAGGTACTGAAATATAATCCGAAAAACTCGCTGCCAACCGGCGCCTGTTAGCCCTTCATTATTCCTGTTCAAACGTCAATTCAAAATCACTAATTCGAATCGGTTTTAATTTCAATTTTAATTTTATAGTTTTAGTGTTGTTGGTTTTGGGATTATGTTTTTGGTTTATGGTTCAAAAGTATGCCATTAACATTAATTAACAACTGCTTAAGCTCTAAAATTATCGACATTTAACACTCAGATAAGATTAATTTTAGTCAGATTTTGTTTTTATTTCTAACAAAATAAAAGAAATTAATCGCTGAAGCAATCATTTTGTCAAACCAAAAATCAAAACCATCAGCCCGGCCAAACTCATTTTTAAAGCATACTCCCCTGTTTTTCAGATTTGGATTGAGTCTCTATTATTGCTTGCAATAAGCTTTGAAACCGTTTTGCATCTCCCTGTTCTTCCGGTCTCGGTCCTTATTTAAACGACGAACCAGTAATAAAACCGTCTGCATAAATCCAGAATTCATAAATATTTGTTTTTTGCTCCGCATTCAAAACCAAATCTTCTTTGCCGCCCCTTAGCACAAGTGAGACTGCGACTTTTCTATTATATTTGCCCCTATTAATTTTTTAACTATGGCAATTACTGCATTCAGGGACATGAAATCCCTTCCTCAATTACTCTTTTCAGCTTTTGTAATTCTGGCTTGTTTTTTAGGATTTATGGTGCTCTCTTTAATTGTTGCACTTCCATTTTTCGGACTGGAGACAACCATTAACATGACCTCTTTAAGTGATTTCGGGAATCCGGAAACCATTGCCATTCTTAAATATTTTCAAACCGTTCAGGCAATTGGACTCTTTATCGTTCCTCCCATCATTTTAGGTTATTTATTTCACGGAAACATTAAAGACTACCTCTACCTCAATAAATCATTTAATTCATCGTCGTTGATTTTGGTTTTGGTATTAATGTTTTTTGCAGGCCCCTTTATTAACTTCATTGGCGAATTAAATAACGGCATGGTTTTTCCGGAATGGCTTGCCGATATTGAACGCTGGATGAAGGATGCCGAAGAAAATGCGGCTGAAATAACCGAAGCTTTTTTAAATGTAAAAACAATTCCCGGATTGGCTTTTAACCTTTTTATGATCGCTTTTCTGCCTGCCATTGGCGAAGAACTGCTTTTTCGTGGAGTAATTCAGCGAATTTTTACCACCATGACCCGGAACTACCATTGGGGGATTTGGATTTCTGCCATTCTTTTTAGCACCCTTCACATGCAGTTCTATGGTTTTGTTCCGCGTGTTTTATTGGGGGCAATATTTGGCTACATGCTGGTTTGGAGCGGATCGATGTGGTTGCCCATATTGGGACACTTCTTAAATAACGCCATTGCGGTTATCGGAATGTTTCTTATTCACAACAAATTTATAAGCCCCGATCTTGAAGAAATTGGATCGACCAGCGATAGCTACTACATGGCAATCTTAAGTCTGGGTTTAATAATCGTTTTTATGCTGATGATTAAACGACAAAATGCCGAAAATCAATTGCCTTTAGCCAAATAATTAATTTAAAAGATTTGCTTTAGGCAAAATCGAACAACAAATCAGTTTGCAGATCTTTGGCAGTAAGTGTTTTCTTCTCATTCCTTCTAAAAACATAAATAATTCCATACTCCTGGGCAATCTGTCTTTTGTGTTTTGGATTTTCTCCATCTATGCCTTCCTCAATTTCTGTCCAAAGCTTACTGATAAACTCGTTTGTTGTTTTTCGCAAAGTTTGCATTTTATCAAACGAACGAAGGGTATTTCGTTTCAGTGTTTGCTGAAATATTGCAGCATCGTGCAATTCCTCCACTTTGAATTTCACAAGAGCAATGGATGGATTATAGATAGCACTGCCCCCTTTTTGCATTCTTTGCTGCTCTCCTTTAATCATTTTGTTACCCCACTCCAGAACTTCATTTTCGGTATTTAAAGGTGGCAATTTTCCTTCGTATAGGTCCAGACCATCGTAATATTTAATACCGCCGTTTATCTCGCCACGTTCCGAAGCAAAAAGCAATACCTGTATAAAGTGCGCGACATACATTCTTGCTGTCTCCAAAGCTGCTTTATATTCCTTTATATTATCCGACTGAAGTTTCGTATCCAGTTCGTACTGCGTAAGGTGGTTTTCGAAATTATTTTTTACATTCTGAAGTTCTTCGACAGAATGATTGGAAAATGCTAGGCTCTTACCATTTTGTTTAATCACCTTCCCCAATGCTGCATTTAATGCACGCAATCTTGCTTTATCTGTAGTTGGCAAACGTCTGTATGGCATAATCTTTTATTGTGTATATGCGAATATACCAAATCGTCAGTCCAAATGCTTTTCTTCGCCCAATCACTTATGCACACCTGCCTGTGAATTAAGGCATTTTCAGAATATGATATCCAATACATTTATGCATTAAAAAGCATTCCATCCACGCTTATGAACTACTAATTAACCACTTAAAGGTTTTCAACAAACCACTGTCAGGCATGGGGGAATTATGTTGATTCTGTTTTGTTCATCTACCATGGACTTATTAAACATTCCCGCTTATCTCCGGGGTCAAAAAAGGCCTTCCCAGAAACCGGGAAGGCCTTTACTATATTGTTTATAGCTATTCTTAATCGCTCATTCTGGCTACCAGGTACTCGCGGTTTAAGCGTGCAATATTGGTAATCGAGATGCTCTTCGGACATTCGGCTTCGCAGGCCTGAGTATTTGTGCAACCACCAAACCCAAGTTCGTCCATTTTCGACACCATGTTTTTAGCACGGCTTTTCGCTTCAATTTTACCTTGTGGCAATTTAGCCAGGTGCGAAACTTTTGCCGAAACAAATAACATAGCCGACGAGTTTTTACAAGCGGCAACACATGCCCCACAGCCAATACAAGCTGCTGCATCCATCGACTCTTCAGCATCGTCGCGGTTAATTGGAATTGTGTTTGCATCAGGAACACCACCGGTATTTACAGAAATAAAACCACCTGCCTGTAGAATTTTTTCGAACGCTGTACGGTCAACTACCAGGTCTTTGATAACCGGGAACGCCCTTGCACGCCAGGGCTCAATGGTAATGGTTTCTCCATCTTTAAACTTACGCATGTGCAGCTGGCAAGTAGTTACTTCTGTGTCTGGTCCGTGCGGACGACCATTGATGTATAAACTACAGGTTCCGCAAATACCTTCGCGACAATCGTGATCAAAGGCAATTGGATCAGTTCCATTCTCGATAAGTTGGTTATTTAAAATATCCATCATTTCAAGGAAAGAAGATCCGGTAGAAATATTCTCGATTGTATAGGTTTCAAATTTTCCTTTGGACTTGGCATTGTTCTGCCTCCAAACTTTTATCTTGAGTTTCTTTAGAATTTTATCAGCCATTTTTTTTGATTTTAAGATTAATAGATTTGAGTGTGAGATAACTACTTGTAACTTCTCTGAGTTAGCTTCACGTTTTCAAATACCAAATCTTCTTTATGTAATTTTGGCTCTTCGCCTTCTCCTTTATACTCCCAGCACGAAACATAGGTGAATTTTTCGTCGTTACGTTTAGCTTCACCTTCTTCGGTAGCCGACTCTTCGCGGAAGTGTCCTCCACACGATTCGTTTCTGTCCAGTGCATCGCGGGCCATCAACTCGCCAATATCGATGAAATCGGCAACACGACCGGCTTTTTCAAGCTCTGGATTCAAGTTATCCAATTCACCGGGAATACGAACATCTTTCCAGAATTCAGCGCGAATCTCTTTAATCTCATCAATTGCTTTTTTCAAGCCTTCGCCATTACGTGCCATTCCCACATAATCCCACATGACTTGTCCCAGTTTTTTATGGAAATAGTCTACCGGTTTGGACCCTTTAATATTGAATAATTTTTCAATCCGTCCGGTAACTGCTTTTTCAGTAGCATCGAATTCAGCAACTGTAGTATCAATCTTCGGAACCATAATTTCATCAGCTAAATAGTCGCCAATGGTGTATGGAAGAATAAAATAGCCATCGGCCAAACCCTGCATTAATGCCGAAGCACCTAGGCGGTTGGCTCCATGATCAGAGAAGTTCGCTTCACCAATCGAGTACAAACCAGGAACGGTCGTCATTAAGTTATAATCAACCCAGGTTCCACCCATTGAGTAGTGGATAGCAGGGTAAATCATCATTGGCTCTTTGTATGGATCGGTATCCGTAATTTTTTCGTACATCTGGAACAAGTTTCCATAACGAGCTGTAATTACATCTTTACCCAAACGTTCAATCGAATATTTAAAATCAAGAAAAACCGCTTTCCCTTCGCCATTTACCCCAAAACCTTCATCGCAACGCTCTTTAGCAGCACGCGACGCAACATCGCGAGGAACCAGGTTCCCATACGATGGATATCTTCTTTCCAGGTAGAAATCACGATCCTCATCAGGAATATCATTTGGTCCGATTTCACCTTTCTGCAATTTCACAGCATCCTCTTTTTTCTTCGGCACCCAAACACGGCCGTCGTTTCGAAGTGATTCCGACATCAAAGTCAGTTTCGACTGCTGATCGCCGTGAACAGGAATACACGTTGGGTGAATTTGCACAAAACATGGATTCGACATCATTGCACCTTGTTTGTAACACTGCCATGCTGCAGAACCGTTACTTCCCATGGCATTGGTGGAAAGGAAGAATACGTTTCCGTAACCACCGGTTGCAACAACAACAGCATGCGCTCCAAAACGTTTTATTTCACCCGAAACCAGGTCGCGGGCAATAATACCACGTGCTTTACCATCTATCTTAACCACATCTAACATTTCGTGGCGGTTGTACATTTCCACAGCTCCTTTCGAAATCTGACGATTCAAAGCCTGGTAAGCACCAATTAGCAACTGCTGACCGGTTTGTCCGCGGGCATAGAATGTACGGCTTACCAACACTCCACCAAAGGAACGGTTATCCAGCAATCCGCCATATTCGCGACCAAATGGCACGCCCTGTGCCACACATTGATCGATAATGTTTGGCGAAACCTCCGCCAAACGGTACACGTTTGCCTCACGTGCGCGGTAGTCACCACCTTTTATGGTATCGTAAAACAAGCGGAAAACCGAGTCGTTGTCATTTTGATAGTTTTTAGCCGCATTAATACCTCCCTGTGCAGCAATCGAGTGTGCCCGGCGCGGGCTGTCCTGGTAACAAAATGCTTTTACTTTGTATCCTAATTCTGCCAGTGAAGCAGCTGCAGAGGCACCACCTAAACCGGTACCAACAACAATTACTTCCAGCTTACGCTTGTTAGCCGGGCTAACCACTTTAATGGCCGACTTGTGATTATTCCACTTTTCGGCTAAGGGTCCTTCAGGTATTTTTGATTCTAATATGCTCATAATTCTTTCCTTTCTTAATTATACATTCCCAACATAAAGTAAAGCGGAATAATGGCGTAACCCACAGCAACAAGAATCGCGTAAATGTTACCTATTACTTTCCATCTTTGTAACCAGTTTTTGTTGTTCAATCCAAGCGTTTGAAAAGCCGACCAAAAACCATGCGACAAATGAACTCCCAATAATCCCCCGCCAATTATATAAAGGATGCCTAGTGGTAAGCTGCTAATAAAGACCGACGATACCAAAGTATATGCATCGTGCATGTGCACCCCATCTATAGCCACTTCACCAACATCTCCTGTAATCTTCAGTTTTACATAAAAGTTTACAATGTGGATTGCAAGAAAAACCAATACTAAAGCGCCTAAAACAAGCATGTTACGCGATGCCCATGTACTTGCTCCGCTCATGTTCTTTTTGGCATACTTAACCGGGCGTGCTTTCCAGTTCTGATATTCAAGGAAAAACGACCATACAATGTGAATAATGAAACCTAAACCCAGTATGGGCTCCATAATTTTAATCAAAGGATTTGTGACCATAAAATGAGCCCCCTGATTGTACAATTCACCACTGCTGTCAAAAATCAGTAATAAGTTGATACTCAAATGGACAGCGATAAAAACCATCAGAAATAATCCCGACAGGCTCATCACAAACTTTCTTCCAATTGAGGCCGTTAAAAATTTGCTCATAATCTATTATTTATTTTGGTTGTATTCTAAATCATTTTTTTGAGTCGCACAAATGTAGACTATGCCGTTATTACTCCCAAAAAAGGGATCCTAAATTAGCTAATTTAAAACGATTCTACAACTGATTTAACGGTGGGTTTAGATTGAGGATTTGAGTGGTAAAAATTAAGTGGTGAAACTTTAGTAAAGCGCTTTAAATGCCCGGTTCCACTCCCGCAAGGTAAATTGGTCGCTTAATGCCACCAGTTCGGTGGGATGAAAGCTGTCGTTAACATCCATTAGCTCTACCGAATCGAAGGTACACTGCACGGCAACTGTTTTACCTTCTTTTAGTTTCACGAAGCCTTTAATGCGGTAGGCCCTGGGTGCCCAATGGTTTAAAAAAGACAATAAAGCATTTCGCGAAACCTGCCTTGCTGTTTTAATAACCATCGAATTTACATCGGGGCGGGGCATGGTTTTTACCTCGTTGAAATAATATTTGTTGAGCGCCGAGTTGCCGAGTTCAAAATCAATATCGCAAAAAGTTGATGGTAAGATTTTGGCGAATGGATTTATTTGTCTGATTTCCTTTTCCACATCTTCAATTCCATTCACAAGCAAATCAACCTTGTTAATAAGGACTACATCGGCCATTCGCAGCTGGTGCAAAATACGTTGTTTCATTAAACCCACTTTGGCAAAATTTTGCAAATCAACAATACACCAGTTTGATGCCAGGTAGATTTTTTCGGCAAGCGAGCCGGTCGAGATTATTTCGGAAATGGAAGTTGTATCTGACAAACCCGAAGCTTCAATAATGAGTACCTCTGGTTGGTACTGGTCAATGAATTTTTCAAGCGAACGCATAAAATCGGACAGAAGACAAACACAAAATACCGAGCCGTTATTTATCTCCAACAGACTGAAATCCTCGCCGCTTTGCTTAAGTTCGGCACCATCGATATTTGATGGTGCAAATTCATTCTGAATGATTCCAATTTTCTTTTCCGAAGAATATTGTTGAATGATTCGCTTAAGAAAAGTAGTTTTTCCACTTCCTAAAAAACCTGAAATTATATGGAATGGTATTTTTTGCACCTCTACTATCCGCTTTTGTATCCAAATTTAAGATAAACCGATTAAACAGCAATGCCATAAAAAATTGCCTGCACTTCAAGCAACGTTATGCTACAGTGAATCCTTTAATGCATGCAGTACTGGAACAAGCTGTAACGAACTTAAGACAAACCAGATAAAGCCATCCGAAATACTTTTTATCCATCCAATGGTGAGATTAATTAGGTATAAAAGAATATTTAGTCATAAAAAAATAAGCGCATAATATTTAGTTGATTTTGACATAAAAAACGATTATATTCGTAGTACGTTAAATCCAAAAATCAAAGCAATGAAAAAATCTTTTGTCTTCCTTTTGTTGTGTGCAACCATTTTCTCGGTTAAAATAGGACAGGCTTCTGAGTATTCGATCGACGAGGGAGCGATCGATCAGCTTTTTGCAGAAGCAACTGAGACAAGTATGATTTCAATAAATTCTCATGAAGTAAACTCTCTCCCATCCGGTGTTCCGCTTACTATTGCAGTTCCCAAAGAAAAGGATGCTGTGGCAGCCATCTTACTCGACTTTTTTCTTGGAGGATTGGGTGTTCATCGTTTTTATTTAGGAACAAAACCCATGACAGGAATTGGTTATATTTTGACCTGTGGAGGAATTTTTGGCATTGTTCCCCTCGTGGACCTCATTGTATTGATTATTGATAATGACGACATTAGTCCGTATATCGATAATCCGAAATTCTTTATGTGGTAACACGGTTAATTTGTTATAACGCTGGTTATAAAATATGGGTGTCTGCTTTTCTAAGCAGACACTTTTTTTTAAGTAAACATGAACATAAGCCATAAAAAAATAGTCCTGATCATTCTTATCCTGGTAATTCACACTGCATTATCAGCACAATCAGGTAATTTTATTTCACTGAAACAACGTATTGAAATTTTAGAAAATAAAAATAAACTGACCGAAAATTTAGACCTCTACTTCGACAAGGAAAAGCTGATCATTACCAGGCATTATCGTTCAAATCCGGAATACATTATGCTGACGAATGCTTTTGGAGAAATAAAAACGTATTACCCTGCAAAAAATGAAGTGAATTTTAACCAGATCTCCGAGTTATCGTCAAAAAGAAGTTTGATTTATTACTTTGCCAACAACCTCACCGAGCATTTGGGGCTTGTGGACGAAGGATTCAGCCTGATTTCAAATACCTTTGAAGGTCAGTATTATGTAACTAAATGGAAAGCCCCATCGATATTGAGCGGAATAGAAACCGTAAAAATGGTATTTGAAAATGGATTACCCGTTTATTCGGAGTACAATTCAAACCAGGAAAAGATATTGCGAAAAATCTATTATACGAATTATCACGATTTCAAGCGATTTAGCTTACCAACAAAAATTATTGAGATAAGCTATTTACCAGCAGGTGATTCAATTATTAGCCGAACGGTATTTTCAGACGTAAAGGTATCTTCTACAGCTGACAATATCTACTTTAATTATAAAATCCCGGAAAATGCAAAACCGTTTAATGCTGCCGAAGAAAATTAGTTTTTCTTTTTGGCTTTTACTTTTTCTTTTCCTTTCCATAAAAGGATACACACAACAAATTAACCTGCCGGGCGATTTAATGCTCATTGATTCGGTGGCAAAACAACAAATTCCTTCACCAGCCAAAAGAAACTATATATACAGCGATCAACCCAAAACATTTAAAAACAGCAATCCTCTGAGCCTTATTTTTGGAGGTACCTTATATGTCTACCAGAATCTCATTTCTCAGCATCTTTCATCCGGTTGTGTATATCACCCAAGCTGTTCCGACTTTGGCAAGCATGCTGTGCAGGAATTTGGACTGATAAAAGGTACACTATTAGCATTTGACAGGTTAAGCCGATGCAACCGCATCGCAGCGACCGATCTTAACGTGAAGAATATCGATCCGGACTCAAACAGGTTTCCTGATTTGACAAAAAAATATGCAAAAAAGAATCTCATTTCAACGACAGCTATGTCAACGATGACAACAGAAAAGACCGAAGTCCGAAGTCCGGAGACCGAAGACAACTGAAATTGATTAATGATTAATCAGGATTTTCGGATATTCGGATATTCAGACATCCAGTAATCTGGTAATCCAGTAATCCCGAAAACAACGACAACGATGACAACAACGAAAACAATGACAACCATAAAGACGTTCTCCACTCACTGCGCTCGCGTTGTCAGGTTATCAAGTTGTCAAGGACAAAGACCAAATAATAATGAGAACAACGACAACAAAATTAAACACTGCATCTTTGCTCTATGTTCTTGGTTCTTGGTTCTTGGTTCTATGTTCTTTGTTCTTTGTTTTTACAATAAATTGCAGGGTTTTAAACCAAAAACAAGATAATAAACAATTACAAACAGATGAAATATCTGGTATTTTTCATATTTGTCTTCCTCTTTCAAACCGGACTATCCCAGGTTAAAAATGAGATTCCATTCATTCATCATCTGATAAATAAAGGATATTATCAGGAAGCCATCTACCTTATAGAAGGAAATGCAATTACCTACAACAAGCCACAACAAGATTCCCTTAATTACTACCATGGGTGGGCATACTATTCGCTAAAAAGACTTGAAGAATCAACCGCTTCCTTATTAAAAGTGGGGGGAAATTCGCCGTTTTACCGAAAGTCACATTTTTTTGCCGGATACAACCAGATTTATCTGGGGAATTACAAAACAGCAGATGAAATTCTGAACCAGATCATGATTCAAAGTGATGCTCATCTGTCGCTTTTAAACTTTGAATTAAGCGGGTTAAATCACTTGCAAGGGAACTGGCAGCTGGCACGGGAACAGCTGAAAAAAGTTAATCCCGAAAGTGCAATACTCAGGCAACCGGTACTGGTCCTGGAGGAAATCTTTGAGGATCATAAAAATCATCGTTCAAAATCACCGGTATTAGCAGGAATTATGTCTGGAATTATTCCAGGCTCCGGAAAAATATATGCCGGAAAAACAGGTTCCGGAATTGCCTCAATGATTGGCACGATAGGTTTCGGATTAATCGCATGGGAAAACTACAACAAACTGGGTATGGCCAACGCAAAAACCATAATCTTTGGAAGCATCTTCGCCATGAACTATGTGTCCAACATATATGGCTCTGTAATTTCCGTTAAAATTATTGAGAATGAATATAAAAACAATTTACATCAACAAATTCTTTTTCAGCTGCATATTCCTCTGCGTAACTTTTTTGAATAGCAAGGCCTTAACAGCAAAAAGTGACAGCTTGTATGCTGAGGGAGATTACTTCGAAGCTTCAATCGAATACGAACGATTGATATTTCAATCTGAGAATCCGTCGGATATAAACCATTATAAATACAGAAAAGCGCTGTGTTACAAAAGGTTGAACAGGTTTGATGATGCCCTAAACGAACTTCAGACCATCTATTTTTCAGATCCGGCAGATTCGTTGTACCGTCTTGCCACCTATGAGCAAGCTCTTTGTTTTTATCTGAACGGGCAAGCTGCCAGGGCCTTGTGGAAAATCGATGAGTTCTTTCACCGAAGTGCAGACAGTGTTTACTTTGAAAACTTCTTACCCTTAAAAATTTTGTGTTTGAATGAAACACTTAAATGGGAAGAAGCAAAAAACAGTTTCTTTCACTATATCCATATGCAGAATTATACGGCAGTAAAAGAAAAAGCATTAAAACAAATGGTTTCAAATTTATACGGCAGTAAGAGTCTGCCTCATATTAAGTCCATTGATAAAGCCGAAAATTTATCACGGTTTTTCCCGGGTTTAGGGCAGATGTATGCCGGGAAAACCGGTGAAGGAATTATGAATTTCCTGATTAATGCTTCAGTACTTACATTTGCCGGATTTCAGGTTTATAACGGATTTTATATTACCGGATACCTTGTTGGGCTGGGATTCTTTAATAAAACGTATCACGGAGGGATAAAACGTGCCGGTATTTTGACCGCACAAAAAAACAAAGAAAAAACAATGGCTTTTCGCAGCGAAGTAATTGCCCTGATCCTCTCTAACATGGAAAACGTGAAATGAGAATAATTCCTTTTACGATATTAATATTTATGCTGACAGTTTCAATAAATTCCTTTTCAAGGGAAAGAGAGCGTGTAATAAATACTGCATTCTCCTTGATTTACGATGGGAAATACAAAGAAGCACATCATGAAATATCAGTAAATCATGCCGTTTTGGGTAAATTTTATGCCGATGTATTAACCATTGATTTATTGTGGTGGGAGCTGGTCGAACCAGACCAAAGCGGTGATATAAAAAATCAGTTTCTTTTATTTCTTGAAAAATTTGACAGCTCATCCTCAGACAAATCGGATGATAATCTAAGGCAATTGATCAAAAACTCTTATCTGCTCCGGTATCAGCTTCATAACTATAATTTCATACGAGCAGTAAGCACGCGCAACACCCTCAAAACCCTTTTGTCTGAACTCCACCCGGAGGAGTTAAATTTTCCGGAAGACAGGATCAAACTGCTCGGGCTCTATAAAACATTATTTACCTATTTCGATAACCTGGTAAATCCACTCTTTCGTAAAAACAAAAAACAAATTCGCCAGGATTCATTGACGCAAATGAATATTTATTGCAAGGACAAGGACTTGATTGTTAAAACACTTTCCCTGTATTTTTTAGGCAAAATATATTTGAAGATTGAAAAAGAACGGAATTTGGGAATTAACTGCTTTACTGAACTTTCACAGTGCTATCCTGGCAATATCCTGTTTAGGGATATTTTAGAACAATACCACCAATAAGTTCTTCCGGGAAGGATACACCGGCGTAAGCGTGGATAATAAATTAATCCCGGGGAATGCCATAGGTTTTCAGGGTATATTCCGGCTTATTTGGAGTCCACTGCTTCGCGCAACATGTAAATATGCCCGGGAGTTGTTCCACAACACCCACCAATTGCGTTTGCACCTGCGGCGATAATTTTTGGTACCAGCAAAGCCATTTCTTCAGGCGACTCGGGAAAAACCGTCTGACCGTCCCTGTACTCCGGCATACCAGCATTGGCATGCACAAGCACCGGGATTTCGGGATTTGCTTTACGAATTTCTTCAACGATGCCAATCATATCAGCAATTCCGTTTCCGCAATTGGCACCGATTAATTCGGCACCTGCATCAACGAGACTATGTACCATATCGGTCGGGGCTATCCCCATCATCGAACGGAATTCACCATTCACGGTTTTTTCAAAAGTCATGGTGCAGAAAACTTCGCAAGAAGTATTTTCCCTGGCCGCTTTAATGGCCAGGCGGGCTTCATCCAGATCGGTCATGGTTTCAATCATAATGGCTTCGGCACCACCAGCTTCCAGCCCTTTGCACTGATCGGCGAAAGCCTCATAAAGTTCCTCTTCCGTTACCTCGCCCATCATCAAAATTTTTCCCGTCGGGCCAACTGATCCCAAAACAAATTTTTCTCCGGCAGCCTTCCGGCTGATTTCTGCCGCTGCTCTGTTGAGTTCGAAAACCTTATGGCCCAAACCAAACTTTTCAAGTTTATATTTCGAGCCACCAAAACTGTTGGTTTCAATCATATCGGCCCCGGCTTCGATGTAGCTTTTGGCAATGTCATAAACATCATCGGCGTGGGTTAGATTCCATTCTTCGGGGCACTCGCCGGGAAGCATTCCTTTTTGTTGTAAAAAGGTTCCCCAGGCACCATCAGAAACCAGTGTCTTCCCTTTTTTTATCTGATCAATAATTTTTCCCATTTCGAATTTAGTAAGGGTCAAAGCCCGGCTTATTCATAAACTTTTATGCCATTCAAATGTAGTTCTCAATTTCTAATCTGCCAAATCCAGGAAGGAGCTTCAGGCCAATTATAATTCTTTAATCCACTCTTTCACTACATCAAAGGATGGTTCATCGACTTTAATTTGTAGTTTACACTTACCACTGCCGGGCCCTTTGTTTCCTCGTAATTTGCCATTCTGCTTTATCCGAGATCACATTCACTTCAAAGTCTTTCCCCAATTCGGTAATTGCCCGGTGCAAATTTTGTTTTATGCCACTGCATTGGTCTACTTTGCCAACCAGGAAATTTCCACAAGTTAATGGCCATGAGCCATAAAATGTTTCCAACACTCGTTCTACCATAAATCAACACTAAGCATGAATTCCGGTATTTAATTTGAATAACCCATTGCATATTTTAACTTTAACTCCACTAAAAATCTGCACAAATGAGTACATCTTTCCTCATATTCATTATAATATCAGCTGTTTGCCTGCTTCTTTTTATGGTTCTCAAATTAAAAGTGAGTGCATTCATCTCCTTATTGATTACTGCCATTTATGTTGGAATCATTTCGGGAATGCCATTAAACGGAATAACACAGGCCATCCAGGACGGAATGGCAGGCACCCTCGGATTTGTTGCAACAGTAGTCGGGCTAGGTGCTATCTTTGGACAGATGCTTGAAAGTTCAGGCGGTGCCGAGTCACTGGCGCATTATCTCATTAAAAAGTTTGGCACCGACAAAGCTTCATGGGCCATGGTAATTACCGGATTTATTATTGCCATACCGGTTTTTCTTGATGTGGGCTTTATTATACTCGTCCCCATAATTTATGCCCTCTCGCGCGACACAAAACGATCACTATTATATTATGGAATCCCGTTACTTGCCGGTTTGGCAGTTACGCATAGTTTTATTCCTCCAACTCCCGGACCGGTAGCAGTTGCCGATATCATTAACGTGCAGCTGGGTTGGGTCATTCTGTTGGGAATTATTCTAGGCTTTCCAACAGCGATAATTGCAGGACCGATTTGGGGAAAATACATTTCCAAAAAGATACATATTATGCCTCCGGATGAATTCGATAAACCAGCGGAAAAATCATACACCCACAGCCAGCCGCCTTCATTTCGAATGATTGCATTGATTATTGCCATTCCTCTTTTCCTGATCCTGGTGAACACATTTACCGGGCTGGCCGTAAAAAAAGAATGGGTACAGCATTCGGTTTATACCGACATATTGGAATTTATTGGTCACCCCTTTTCGGCCCTGATCATTGCCACCATAATCGCCACTTATTTTTTATGCATAAAACGTGGTATGGATAAACAAAAAATTCTCGATCTAAGTACAAAGGCACTCGGCCCTGCCGGGATTATTATTTTGATTACCGGTGCGGGTGGTGTGTTAAAACAAATCCTGGTCGACAGTGGAATCGGAAAGATAATGGCTGAATCGATGGCCAGTTCTGCCTTGCCTCCCATTCTACTGGCCTGGCTATTGGCTGCTGTAGTGCGTGTAACACAAGGTTCGGCAACGGTTGCCATGATCACTGCAGCCGGAATTATTGCCCCCGTTTTAAGCGAATTCGGATTAAACGATCCTCAGCGTGCCCTGGTGGTTTTGTCCATTGCTTCGGGAGCTACTTTACTATCGCATGTTAACGACAGCGGTTTTTGGCTGGTGGGCAAATATTTTGGCATGAACGAAAAACAAACGCTGCAAAGCTGGACGGTTATGGAAACCATTATTGCAATTTGCGGGCTGGTGTTCACATTACTGGCCAGTTTGTTTTTTTAGATTTCACAAATGAGTAAAAATGGTCAGCTCTAGAAATCTTTCATCACATCATACAAACAACTTAATACCTTCTATGGAATTTACTTTTAAGCACTTTTCTGAATTGTCACTTGATGAGCTTTACGATATTCTTCATTTACGTGCTGAAGTTTTTGTGCTTGAACAAGATTGTGTTTACAACGATTTAGATGGATTGGACAAGGATGGGATTCATCAGTTTATTAAAAAGGATGGTAAAATTATTGCTTATTCGAGGTTGCTAAAACCGGGAACCCGCTTCCCCTGTTATTCAATTGGGCGAATAGTTATTAAAGAACCGGAGCGGGGAACGGGGCTGGGTAGAAGAATGATGGAAGAAGCGAAAACGTTCATGTTGAATGAATGGAATGCCATCAAAATTAAAATCAGTGCTCAAAAATACCTTTGTAAATTCTATGAAGATTTAGGTTTTGAGATCGTCACCGAAGAATATCTGGAAGATGGTATCCCACATGTGGGAATGTTATTTGAAAAAAAATGAATTCCCCCGAAACAGATTACCGCAAATACCATTTACCTGTCATTTTTAACCCGAAAAATTGATTTTTTTTCTAATTTTCGGGCATGATCAAACAGTTATATATCGCCCTTCTTATTCTTTTCTCAGTTAACTTCTCTGCTGTTTCAGCCAATAACGACAGTATTTCAAGTCGAGTTTTTACCTTGATATACAAGCAGAATTTAACAGAAGCAGAAGCAACTTTGCAAGCCGGAAACGGCCAGTTGAATGATTTTTACAAACTTTTTTTGACCCTTGATCTGCACTGGTGGAAATACAGGACCACATATTCCAGAGAAAACTCGCGAAAACTTGATGAACTCATCGAAAAATCGATCCTTCCCGAAACAAATACCTATGAAAGGAAAATGCGCCAGATCATTGTAAAATCATACCAGTTGAGGTATGCAAAAAAGAAATTCAACATCATCGGCATGCTATTGGCGCGCTCAGATATTCGCGATTTAATAGGAGAGATTGAAAAGGAAGCACCTCCTTTCTCAGGCGATGAACAAAAACTGTTCGAAACCTATGTGATCATGTACCAATACATCGAAAACATAAACTTTTTTTCCAACGAAAAAAAATCGGCCGAACGAGTGAAAAAACTCAGTCGAATGGAAAAATTTGCCCAAGAGGATAATGTAATGCTGAATACCATTGCTCATTTTTTCCTGGCCCGCATGTATCAAAAAATTGAACGCCAACCAAAAATTGGATTAAGCCACTTTCAAATTCTCACTAAAAAATTTCCAACAAATAAAACCTTTGCAGAGTATCAGCAGCAGTGTGTGGAAAAAATTTAATCCCAGAGTGCTTGTTGCTCGTAATTTCTATGGAAAGTCCGTCGGTGGCATTTGGGGCAAATGGCTTTTTTCAGACGGTGAATATTCGTAAGCCTTAAGCGCGATTTACACTCCTTACAACGAAATTCGCTTTTATGCAGCACCTTTTCATCTTTGAATACCGTAACTTCTACTTTATCATACAAAGTACGGCATTTGGGGCATTTATAGATCTGGAATCCGGCTTTTAAAAATAAATTGTTTGTCGCTGCCGACAGCCTTCTCAACAGGTTATGGGTTTTATAATGAAATATTTTAGTTCGTTGCGACAGGTATTCTTTTACCGGCTGCGAATGCACAAGAAAACCATGTCCCTGATTAAAATTCTCCTGGAAACCACAGTGGTCGCAGCGATAAGCATAGGCATGTCCCATAATCGAAAAGCTTACTCTAAATTTAATCATTTTCTGCCTGATTTAAAATGCTTTATGTTGTAGAGTAGCACTTTTTTAAGAAAGCGCAAGCATCAGCAAACAATTTGACAAATAATTTGTAGTAGTTACTAAATACTAAAAATGAAAGGATACGGGCATGAGGAGGCAGCAAAATGATTGGTGCTGCACAAATGAGGATGAATCCCCACTCGTCCACGGACATGTGGATTTCTGCGCAGTACCATTAGTGCCGGCCAAAACCTGACTACCCGTTATCGTTTTAATACAAAGATTAACTAATTTTATACAAATGAAATCAACTTTAATTCTATTTGCATTTGCGTTTTTTTGCACTGCAACCGGATTTTCGCAGGAATTGAATGTGGGCGACAAAGCTCCGGAATTTAAAACACTTGCCGACGATGGCTCTACCTGGAACGTGAGAGATTATATTGGCAAAAAATATGTAGTCGTCTATTTTTATCCGGCAGCTATGACCGGTGGTTGTACCAAGCAAGCCTGTGCATACCGCGACTTTAAGAGCCAGATTGATGATATTAATGCGATAGTTGTAGGCGTTAGCGGCGACAATGTTGAAGGTCTCAGACTTTTCAAAAAGGCGCACGATTTGAATTTCCCGCTGCTTTCGGATGAATCGGGCGAAATTGCCACAAAATTTGGCGTACCAATACGAGACGGAGGTACCATTACCCGTGAAATTGACGGACAAAGTTTTGACCTGGTTCGTGGCAACACGCCAAGCCGCTGGACCTTTGTAATCGACAAAAAGGGGAAGGTCGCCTATAAGAACACATCGGTGGATGTGTCGAAAGACACCCAACAAATATTAGAGTTTATCAAAAACAATTCTTAAATTACGGGTAATTTGCAAACCCATAAATTTAAGAAGATGAAAAAGTTAATATTTTATCTATTGCTTGCCTTTGGTCTTTCCGGAGCCATGGAGGCAAAATCTCAAGTGGTGGTAGTGAAGGATGGCACCATGACATTTTCGGATGGCGTCAATACCTTTAATTCTATTCGATCAACTTCAGTCACCTTACCAGGTGGTTATATGCTGAAAACAGCTACGTTTCAATTGACTCCAGATCATGATCTTATCCCTGAAAAAGGAACCAAGATTATAGGCGTGAGAATTATTTTAGAGAGTGAAACGGATGAAAATGGGAATGTAATAATTACCAAGTATATTTCCGACGAAAAAGTGGACATAAACCATAAGGGGAAATTCAAAGTGGTTATGCACCTAAACGGAGCTGGTTACCACTTACCCTTTGGCTGGTACGATCCGGGCTACTACGAAAATTAACTGAAATTAAAAGCACCCCCCATTGATTCTTGTTAAGAATCAAAATATGTTACTTTTGCCAAAAAATCTGGTCTTGGAAACAGCTGCGTTTCTAAAATATTTTGAGGGGCATTCCGGTTTTGCAAAAGTTGCCGAACGAATGGCTGCCCCCCCGGGTGAAAAGTTTCACCTGCGCGGGCTTATTGGCTCCTCCAAAACGATCCTGCTTTCCACACTTTCGCAAAAAACCCATAAAAACATTGTTGTTTTATTAAACGATCGTGAAGAAGCCGCCTACTTTTACGATGATTTTAGTAATCTCGGTTTTAAAAACGATATTTTGTTTTTCCCTTCTTCGTACAAGCGCTCTGTGCAATTCGACCAAACAGAACAGGAAAACATTGTCCAGCGTACCGAGGTTTTAAATCTGCTTTCGAAAAAAGAAAAAACCTACCTGGTAATAACCTACCCCGAAGCACTCATTGAACGGGTCATTTCGAATACCAGCCTGGCGAACAATACACTTCAGGTTAAAACCAGCGATAAAATATCCATCGAATTTATCAACGAATTTTTATACGAATACGGTTTTGAGCGGGTTGATTTTGTGTACGAACCAGGACAGTTCTCCATCCGGGGAAGCATCGTCGATATTTTTTCTTTTTCACATGAAGATCCATATCGCCTCGATTTTTTCGGAGACGAAATTGATTCGATACGTAGTTTTGACATCGACAATCAGTTATCTAAAGACAAGTTCAAAAAGATCACCATTGTCCCCAATATTCAAAACAGTGCTGTTGAAGGAGACCGGATCTCGTTTATTGAATTTCTGCCCAACGAAAATTTATGGTTTGGAAATAACCTGAACCAGTTTTTCTGCCGGATTTCTGAAATTCACCGGCAAACAATCCTTGCCCGCGAAGATGAAAACATGACAGGGCAGATCATTGCAGGAAACGAACTTCAAAGCCAGTTGGCAAACAAAACGGTTTTTGATTTTGGAAGCGATCAGGCATTTAGTCCGGGTGAGACCATTGAGTTTTCCTACGCTTCGCAACCTGTTTTTAACAAGAATTTTGAGTTGCTCGGATCCAATTTAATGGAGCACAATAAAAATAATTACGAACTGTTTATTCTTTCGAACCAGGAAAAGCAAATTGAACGTCTACAGTCGATATTTGATGATACCGATATAAAGGTAAAGTTCAATCCGGTAAATTTTATATTGCACGAAGGATTTATCGATCACGAATTAAAAGCCTGTTTTTATACCGACCACCAAATTTTTGAACGTTACCACCGCTTTAAACTCAAAAGCCGGAAAGCACAAAAAGAAGCCATTTCGCTAAAGGAGTTGA
>JBFEWU010000012.1:0-34352 GCA_041546215.1 Draconibacterium sp.
AGCAAGTTTCCGTAAGCTCCAAAGATGCGAAGGTTGAAGAAATTCTTGATGAAATTCTTCCGAAACACAATCTTGAGTACCGGGTAATCGATCGTCAGGTTATTGTTTTTCCTGCCGTAGAGAATGAAAAAACAAAAGCCGATGAACCTGCCGTTGGAAAGCAGGGAACAGTTAGCGGTAAAGTTGTCGACGAAGACGGTAGTCCGCTTCCCGGTGTATCGGTGGTAGTTAAAGGTACTACCATTGGTGTTGTAACCAATATTGACGGAGACTACACATTAACCGGAATTCCGGCTGATGCTACCACCCTTGTTTATTCCTTTGTGGGTATGAGACCCCAGGAGGTTTCCATTGCAGGACAAAGTATTATTAATGTAACCCTCGAAACGGAAACCATTGGTTTGGAAGAAGTTATTGCTGTGGGTTACGCCACGCAGAAAAAAGCCAATATTGTAGGTTCAGTAACTTCTGTTGCTGGTGACAAAATTGAATCTATTCCTGCAGCCGATGTTTCAAACGCTATTTCAGGTCGTTTGCCCGGAGCTGTTGTAATTCAACCTACTGGTGAACCAGGGCAAAATGAAGCGAATATTCGAGTTCGTGGTCGTACAACTTTAGGTGGCGAAGGAAATGTTTCTCCACTTGTTGTGGTCGATGGAATTCCAGGTCGAAACTTAGGAGAAATTGATCCGATTGACATTGAAAGCATCTCTGTGCTTAAAGATGCCTCGGCTGCAATTTATGGAGCACAAGCTGCTAATGGTGTTATCCTTGTAACAACAAAATCAGGTATGACAGGAAAACCAACCATGAACTACCAGTTTTATCAAGGTTTTATGACCCCAACCGTCCTTCCTAAAGCCCTAAGCGCAGGTGATTATTCTACCATGTTGAGTGAATACCAGGATGCTGAAGGAAAAGCCAGGTCATATTCTGATGAGGATATCGCCTTATATTATAGCGGACGTGACCCATGGGAGCATCCAAATAGTCCATGGATGGATGATCTTGTAAAAGACTGGACAACTACGGCGAAACATAATTTCTCCATTTCTGGCGGTACAGCAAATGGAATGAACTATTTCGTATCGATGGGTTATAAAAACGAAGAAGCCATTTACAAGCAGGAATCAACGAATTACAAACAGTATAATATTCGTGCAAAATTGAAATTACCTATCAATGACTGGCTAACCACAAGTGTTGATTATGCTGGCTTTTTGAACATGAAAAAATATCCTACAAAAGGTGCAGGAAGTATATATGGACAAGCCACAAGGCTGGTACCTACACAATGGTCTTTCTGGCCATCAGGAGAACCAGGACCGGATATTGAATACGGTGACAACCCGGTAGTTACTTCGACATTCGAAGGTGGTTATGATGATCAAACCATGTACAGAAACCAACTTACTTTTGAAGCAACCATTGAACCACCTATGGTTGAAGGATTGTCCATTAGTGGTAAATATACTTATGATGTTGACAACTGGTATCGGAAACGTTTCCGTAAACCATGGATACTTTACTTTCCAAAATGGGATACTGCAGCACGCGATTCAGAAGGTTTTATTACCAGCATGGAGTTAACACCAACTCCCCGCGGTTATTCAGGCCCGGAATTGGTTGAAGACTATGACAGAAACATCAGGAAGCTAGGTATTGTTAGTGCAAATTACGACCGAAAAATTGGAGATCACTCGTTTTCATTATTTGGTGCTTACGAACAATTAACCGACGACGGCAACTATTTTGGTGCCTTCCGTAAATATTATATTTCGGATGTAGTTCAAACCTTAGATGCGGGTGCCGATGCAGAAAAAAACAACTGGGGTAGCATGAATATTTATGCACGTAAATCAATTATCGGTCGTGCAAATTATAACTACAAAGGCAAATACCTTGCTGAAGTTGTCTTCCGTCGTGATGGTTCTTTGAAATTTCCACCGGACAGTCGCTGGGGTAACTTCCCCGGATTCCTGGCAGGCTGGAGAGCTTCGGAAGAAGATTTCTGGATGGATAATTTATCTTTTATTAATTATTTTAAATTAAGAGCTTCTTATGGTAAAATGGGTATGGACCCAGGAGCAGCATTCCAGTATTTGAACAAATACCAACTTGCAACCGGGATGACTTTCGGAACCGGCAAGGTTGTAGAAACTGTTGTTCGTCAGGCAGGAGTTGCTAACACAAACATTACCTGGGAGAAACAAACCACATATAACCTTGGTTTCGATTCTCAATTACTTGATAATATGTTTTCGCTAAATGGAGAATTTTTCTACAGTAAACGTTCTGATATTTTAGCAGCAAGAGATGCATCAGTACCCGGATTCACCGGCTTGGCTCTTCCTGATGAAAACATAGCTGAAGTTGACAACCGTGGTTTTGAAATTGAAGCCGGCTACCACAAGTCAGTAAACAATGATTTACGATTTGACTTAACAGGTAATATTGCATACAACCACAATGAAGTTGTATTTATGGACGAGCCAGAAAGAGCCGTACCATGGCAACAACGTACAGGCCATCCTTATGGTGCTACTTTGCTTTTTAACTCACTTGGCATATTCAAGGATCAAGCCGCTGTTGATGCTTACCCGCACTGGAACGGTGCTCAACCCGGCGATGTTATTTATGAAGACGTTAGTGGTGACGGTAAAATTACCAACGACGATAGAATTTTACTGGATAAAACAGATGCTCCTGAAATTTTCTATGGCATCAACCTTGATGTAACCTATAAAAACTGGAACCTTACTCTATTGGCACAGGGCCAGGGAACTTATTATCGTTTAAATATTGCAGACGGACGCCGTGGCGAAGCAGGTAACTACATGCAATGGGAATTTGACGACCGATGGACTCCTGAAAATACCGATGCTTCGGTAGCCAGAGCCTATAACCGAGCCGACCTCTATTGGACACTTGCTGCCAATCATCGGAGTACCTACCTCTATGATAATATGGCATACTGCCGTTTGAAGAATGCGGTATTAACATACAATATTCCTTCCAGCTATGTTCAAAAGATTGGTTTATCGCGTGCAAGTGTGTATTTTGCAGGAAATAACTTGTTCCTGATTTATGCTGCACAAAAGAATTTCGATCCGGAAATTGGTGCACCTTTAACCTATCCTGCTGTTAGAACAATGGCAGTTGGTGTGAGAGTTACATTTTAATGATTGAACGAATTTTGAAAATTAAGAATATGAAAAAAATACTAGAATATTCATTGATAATACTGGTGCTGATAGTTATATCAACATCTTGTGATGATGTTCTCGAACAACAATCCGTAGATTCTTTCACAGAGGAATCGGTTTTTCAGGACATCAACCTTACCGAAGCCTACCTTGGTAGATGCTACGACTTTATTGGAGGAAATAGAATCACTTTGGGCCTCCAGGAAGATTTATTGGCTGCCGGGACTGATGAATGCTTATGTATTCACCGCCCAAGTGGTTACACCAATGTTAAAGGGACAATGAGCCCGGACCAATTAGGGCATTTTGGAAATAACCGTTTTGACTGGATACGTTGGGAACCAATGTATACAAACATTAAAAACGTAAATATCCTTTTAGCCAATATTGATGAAGTACCGGAAAATATTTCATCTGATGCCGCATGGAAACAAAGAATGAAAGGCGAAGCCTACTTTATTCGTGCGTTTAATTATACAAACCTTATGCGTTCTTATGGTGGCCTGGTAATTGTTACCGAACCATACGAATTGGATCAGGAATTCTTAACGATTACACGATCGAATTTGGATGAAACATTTGATTTTATACTTTCTGATATTGAACAAGCTATCAGTAACTTACCAATAGAAATGGAACAAGGACGTGCAACTAAAGGTGCTGCAGTTGCACTTAAATCGCGTTTACTAAGCTGGAGCACCGGCATACTCATGCATGGAAGTAATTCTCCAGATCCTTTAGTTTCATTCCAGTCGCATTCACGTCAATCCTTGTTGCAGGATGCAAAAGCTGTTGCAAAATCAATAATGGATGGCAACTATGGCGAATATGCACTTACCGGTTCTACTGATGATCCACCTAACCCATTAACGGCTGATGATGTAACGGCATACAGCGATAATTTCTTCAGTGTATTTAGTCAGGACGGCGAGTGGAATTCAGAAGTAATTTGGGGAGTTCAGCACAATCAGGCTGATGGTAACCGTACACGACAAAACCGCTGGTGGGGACCAAACGGATATCACAACTGGGGAAACAATAATCCAGTAGAACCTGTAGTTCGTAAATTTGAGATGGCTGATGGAACACCTTTCGAATGGGATAAATACAATCCGGGAGATGAGGTCTTTCGGGTTGCAACCAAAGATGAATTAGCTGCTGATCCTGAATTGAATCCGTATATGGGCAGAGAACCACGTTTTTATGCTTCAATTTTATATGATGGATCCAAATGGCAGCCCAGGCCAAGTGATGCAGCAGGAATCGATCCGACAGGCTTGATTCAAACCGGTTATCAACTTGGAACAAGCATGTCGGCCTATGTTGGATTAGATCAAACAACCTTTAAAAGCAATATTGAGTCATACGTTAATAGCACTACTGAAGGTTATACTCCCGGGTTGGATACTCGTCAGGGCTTAATCGAATCGTGGAACGGTACTAAAAATGGTTATTACCTTAAAAAATACTGCGAAGAAGATGTGGTTGGACAGTATTACTTTAATAAAAATACTTGGATTGAATTCAGGTATGCTGAAGTGATAATGGATTATGTTGAAGCATGTTTGGAATTAGGTGATATTCAGGAAGGAATTGATGCATTAAACATGATCCGTAATCGTGCCGGATTGCCAGACAGGGTAACTACAGATCCAGCTCAGGCAATGGAATGGTACCGTCATGAACGTCAAATTGAATTCTTTGCAGAAGGTGATCGTTTTTATATGATGCGAAAATGGATGATTGCACCAGATATTATCACTGATGTTCATCCAATGAGAATTTACCATTTTAATGATGGAACTATTTGGAATTACGATAAATCCACAATTGCGGATGATAGACAATTTAGTCCGGAAGCCTACTGGCAGCCAATTTCACGAAGTGAAATGAACAAGGCGCCACAATTAACGAACAATCCGGGGTATAATTAATAGTTAGTTTGGTTAGTTAGAAATAATCGACCGGCTCGATGAGCCGGTCGTTTAAATAAAACCAAAACCATTAAGTACAAACAACAACAAGAAAAATCAAACCAGGTCGTCAGAGTATAATCATTTCTGTATCTTAAAAAAAAATCCGGAATAAATCAGAATGACGTCCGATAAAACAAACTTTATGGCTCGAATTAAACTTTCATTGATGCTTTTCCTCCAGTATATGATGTACGCCGTTTGGTGGGTACCACTTGCAGCTTATTTAACCAATCTCGAGGTTAGCAGTTTCGAAAAGTCAATGATTCTGAGTTCCATGGCCATTGGCTGTTTGGTTTCACCGGTTGTTGGCATGCTGGCCGACCGTTTTTTTGCCGGCCAGAAGGTGTTGGCAGTGCTTAACCTGATTAATGCAATTATGTTGTTTCTGGCAGGCACCACAAACAATCCCGATTTCCTTTTTATTTGCCTGCTTATTGCCATGTTGGGTTATATGCCCAGCTTGAGTTTAACCAGTTCCATTGCCATGCATCATCTCGATTCGGAACAATTCCCAAAGGTGCGGATTTTTGGATCCATTGGCTGGGTAGCTTCCGGGCTGTTCAGTCTTGTTTTTATCAAACTTCTGAACATCGATTTTGATGGAACAAACCTTCCCTTTTACTGTGGGGCCGGAGTTAGTATTCTTGCTGTTTTTACCAACCTTACACTACCCAACACGCCTCCTCTTGCCAAAGGGCAGAAAGGATCGGTTATTGATGCTTTTGGTTTACGATCCATGGAGTTAATGAAAGACAAAAACTTTGCAATCTTCATTGTATTTTCATTCCTTTCGATGATTCCGTTTGCCATGTATTTTTCCTTCTTTTCCGAGTTCCTGCTTAACATCAACACCAAATACATTTCGGTTACCATGAACTGGGGGGTGCTGGCCGAAATGGGATTTTTATTGTTGGTTCCAATTGCCATTAAAAAATTCGGATTACGAAAAGTTATGATTTTGGGTTTGGTGGCTTTGGTAATTCGCTATGCATCGTTCTACACCGGCGGTGTGATCAGCCAAAGCTGGATGTTTTACATCGGTATTCTGGTACACGGATTAATCTTTGGATTCTTTTATGTAGGTGGTCAGATTTACATCGACAAAAAAGCTCCGGCAGAATTAAAATCGCAGGCACAGGGTTTTATTTTCCTGGTAACATTTGGTGCCGGGCTATTACTGGGTAATTTTATTTGCAGCGAAATAATTGAAAACTTTAAAATTACCGGTGGTTATAATTGGGATGCCATTTGGGGAATTATCACAATTGCTTCTGTGCTGCTTCTAGTGTTATTTATGCTGCTCTTTAAAAACTCCGACAAAGCACTTCAGAAAGCGTGAATGAAATAAAATGCTATCCTCTCCAAACTTACCAGGATCCAGAAAACAGATCTACTCAATCTCTGTTTGGAATACCATCCTGAATTTGTGAAAATCGGGACAAAATCTGGCTTTTCATACGACGGTACAGTTGTGATGATGTGTCAATTGATGCGCTTGGATAAACATCAACCTTTTCTTGAATACATGGCATCAGACAGTTATGTAAAGACTTTTGTTGAAGGTTATTCTTATTCATTGACCTTTGAACGAGGAGACTCAATCGTTTTTCATACACAAAACTATCTGAAATCCCTGCAATCTTCTACGAACTGAAAAACACATAATACCAATACGTATCGGCAAAATTGCGTGCCAGTGCCATCTGTGCCTGTTGCCTGTTATTTTGATTTTGCAAAAAAGTACGGTAAAAACTATTGAAACGCTGTTCGGCTTGTTTACTAACCTTTAACCTTTGAAGTTCCGGCATCTCCCCTACTTTCATCAATTTGTATGAAACAACGACTTCCTCCACGTTTTTTGGCATTGCGGAGTAGCCGGCTTTTTCCATAAGCGGCAACATCTCCACAATTCCCTGCATATCTTTTTGTAGCATAAGCCAGCACAACTTGTATTCGATGGCCGGGATATTGCTTGAATCGCCTTCAAGAATAGTATTGAGATTGGCAGCCGGATTGTCCGTCTGAACGAAAAAGTCGTGTTCAACGTCAAACCTCTGCTTTTTACCCAGTTCCGGATGCTTGGAAATCGCTTCATCGTTATAAAGTAATTCTCTTAATTCTCTGGCTTCAGTCCTATAAAATATTGATTTTTCAAGAATCGAAATGTATTTCTCAGCAATCTTATATTTTCCTTTTATCAGGTCGGTTTTAATGAGCATTTTCAGCGTCTCAGGGGAATACCCCTTCATCACCATATACTCATATGCCCAGCGTTGTGCTTCGTTAATCATTCCAATGGTATAATAAAAATATCCCCCACGTTTTAGCACTTCACCTATCATTTCCCATTTTAAAAACAGTGTTGCTCCTTCCGGGCTTTGCGGAAACCTATAGAATGAATCGGCCAGGTGTCCGCTTTCTGCCAGGGCCAGATTATTTAAGAATGCAGTAAGCGTATTTTTCGATGGGAATTTTGTATTCAAAGTTATCAATTGCTCAAATCTTCCCTCTAAAAACAGCTTCTCTGACTTAAAATAATGTGCGTTTTTTGTATCTATCTTTTGAACTACCAGAAACGCACATACAGCTATAACAAGCAACGGCGTTAACTGAATCAGACGAATATTTTTGATGGTGATGCCCGTAATTTTTTCCGAATTAAATTTCACTATGGCGGGAAACAAAACTATTGTCGCAATCATTCCTGAAAATAATGGCATTTGCCCACCAATATTTTTCGCTGTAAAAGGATATTTAAATAAGGTCTCCGTGGTTTGGAAGAATAAATACTCCTTTCCGATGAAAAAGAATAAGGCAACTAAAGCCAATGAAATTACAAGCTTTATCCATTCTCTTTTTTGAATGAGCCAAATGGAAAATGGCACAGTGAAAACGACAAAAAAACTTCCAAAAAAGAAGTAAAGAACCGGTACCAGGGAAGTGCCTAACCATAAATAGTTTCGTTTTGACCTGTTAATTACCTGGTAAAATATAAATAACTGAATTAAAATCCCCAGATTATTGGAAGCCGAATACCGGTAGTTTGTCTGCAAAAAGAAGAGTGTAATACCCATAAAAAATGGTAAAAAATATAGCATTCTTCCGCTCACAACTTTACCAATTTTTTGTAATAAAAAAATGATCCCGCAAATTTCAAGCAATACCAAGGTTGCTCCGATAAACGGATAAAAGTAGAGGGACGTTTGCAACTCGGCCAGGTAGATTAAAAAACCGCCGGGCTGACTTAAATGTTCTTGTAAATAACTCATGCTTAGCAAAAACAGGGAAGATTTTTCCTGGTAAAAAAAGATGTACCAGGTAAATTTCCATAAATAGAATGTACCCAGAAAAAACAATAAAGCATAAGGTAAAAATTGTAAAAATCGCCTGGTTTTATCGTCGGTCGAGTTCATTTAATCGGCATTAATTAATAGTCCACTTCGCCTGAATACCATTACTGTTAGCAGCTTCCCGTATTTCCCCGGGATTAAAATCCACTTTGGCTTGGGCAAATTCAGGAATATTAAATGTTTTAACAAAACTTTTATAAAATTCCGGATCTTTTTGAGGTAATACAAAGGGTTTTGTTGTTTTTCCATTTTCATCAACATAGGTAATAAAAGGCCGGGCAGTTAATCCATCGCCTCGCTTACTGCTAAAAACCAACCAACTGCCATTTGCCGACCAACTATGATAGCTTTCGGTATACTCACTGTTTATATTACATTTCTCAACGGTAAAATCATTTAAGTCAACCGAGTACAAATCGGCTTCTTTATGCCATATTGAAAAACAACCATAATTGTGCAAAGTAAAAATCAGAGAATTTCCGTTTGGAGATACGCGCGGAAAGGAAACACTCTTGCCCCTCTCTTCAGCATCGTAAACGGTCTCAACATCTCCAAAGGTTCTGGTTTCCGGGTTAAAACCGGCACGGCATAAATTGTATTTTGTGTCGCGGTAATCATAGTTCTCACCTATTTGCCTGGCACGGCAAAAATAGAGATACTTTCCATCAGGCGACCATTCGGGGTAAGTATCCATATATTTTTTCTGCTTGTCAACCAGAATTGGCATCATTTCGTTTTTATCCACATCATATAAAACCAGTGATGAATTCAGATCGGAAACTTCGATCTTTTTATTTTCTGCTGAATGAAACTGTTGCACTACTTTATTCGATGAAAAAGCTACAAAGTTGCCGGAAGGATGCCAACGCGGATAAGTCGCACCGTTTTTCATCTCCTTGGTTTTCAAATTAAACTTTTGCAGATCGCCATCTTTCAAAAAATAAGTTCCCCCCAACGATCCCCGCATGTGAAACATAAAATTTTCAGGATTCTGTTGATTAAAAGCATGGCAATTGACACAATTCTGCCCTACCACATTATTTTCAACCACCGATTTTTCAGTAAAACTTTCAAGACTGCGTTGTACAATACTAATTTCGGTCCAGCTTTCATAACCCGGATGCAATAATCGATAGTACAGATAAGGATCCACCTGAGCATGCGCGACCCGATTCGAAAAAGATTCAAACTGAATCCATTTGCCATCTTGTTTCGCAAAAAGCCGATAATTTAAAATCTTTCCTGTGTTTGACCTTAATAATTTGACCCATTCCCCTTCTGAGAGCTGAAAAATGCCATGCTTTGAATACGAACTTAAGGAATTCCCGTTGTCACCAACTATTTCCACATAAAAGGCCTCTCCTTCTTCTTCAACTTTAAAATTTAAAGGAGCTATATTTGCAGGAATGGTCAATCCTGCATAATCGGGGTAAATTTTGGCGACTTGATGCAATTGTTCTGCATCGTCACCAGGCGTTGAGCCACATCCGACTATAATGCTCATTAAGAATAAAAATAAAGCGCTTTTTCTCAAACTCATTTCTCTAACTCAAATAAAGTCTTAAAATAGCAAAAACAAAGCATTAAACGGACTACTCCACCATTATTTCATCAACAAAAATATAATGAGCTGAAAGGAACACTACCGACAACTATGACAACGGAGAAGACGGAAGACAAAAGAAAGTGATTAATTATTAGTGATTAGTGATTAATGGCTCCGTGGCCCTCTGTGAACTCTGTATTTGGTTTTTTAACCGCAGAGAGCACAAAGAAGACACAGAGGTTGCGCAGAGGAGAACAACGCCAGGGTGAGAAGTTGCCCACTGACCGCTGCTGCGCGATTGTATCGCGTGGTGCAGAAAATGTCAATAAATCCACGCCATATAATCGCGCGGGAGCAAGGATTACGGGGAAAGGAAGATCCCTTTAAGCTGGGCTTGGCGCTTATAAGAGGGAGATCGCTTCGTCTCCGGCTTCCGACGGATCGCGAAATCGTGCACTAAAAAATCTTTGGAGCAAGATTCTGCGAAAAAGCACAGCGACTGTGGCAGTCTCCCCGCATATCTGCTAAGCTGAAATAAGGAACGGTTGATGTTTGGTATGGTAATCATTTATCTGACATCCAGCAATCCGAATATCCGACAATCCAGATATCCTGTTTACTGATCACTGCTTCTTTGCTCTTTGCTCTTTGTTCTATGCTCTTTGCTCTTTGTTCTATACTCTTTGTTCTATGCAATAAATACCAATACTATCCCATTTTTCATTAGCAGCATATTTACATTCAACCCAACATATTTGCGAAAAATATATATTAAGTCGTACTAACAATATATAGCATCATTTATTCTTAGGTACAACAAAAAGTACACGATTGGAATTACAAAAAAAACTGTAGGCAAAAAGAACAAAATACTAACAATTCAGAACTAAATGCGATTAATAATTTAAATTTCAACAAAAATCGCACATTTTAATTTCAATTCGTTTTTGTTTTTAATATTAATTTTTACATTTGCGTTCAACATAACAAAACGAAATGAGAATTTTATCCATCAATATTCTGGTCCTTCTAACTGTCATTCTAAGAATTACAGAGAAAGGCTAATTATGTTGTAGATAAAAAAAAGAAAATATTTACAAGCCTTTCTCTAAAACGAGAAAGGCTTTTTTAATGTTAAAACAGACCATAAAAGACAAAGAAGTATGCATAAACCATTACGCAGCGATACAACAACACAAGGACGCCGAATGGCCGGCGCCAGAAGCCTCTGGAGGGCAAACGGAATGCAGGAAGAACATTTTGGGAGACCAGTTATTGCAATTGTAAATTCCTTTACACAGTTTGTACCGGGTCATGCGCATTTACACAATATTGGACAGGATGTAAAAGGCTTAATTGAAAAGCAAGGGTACTTTGCTGCCGAATTTAATACGATTGCCATCGACGATGGTATTGCTATGGGACACGACGGCATGTTGTACTCACTCCCCTCGCGCGATGTAATTGCCGACAGTGTTGAGTACATGTGTAACGGCCATAAAGTGGATGCCATGGTTTGCATTTCGAACTGCGATAAAATTACCCCGGGAATGTTAATGGCAGCCATGCGCTTAAATATTCCTGCAATTTTTGTTTCGGGAGGACCGATGGAAGCCGGTGAGGTAGATGACAAAGCACTTGACCTTGTAGATGCCATGGTTATGGCTGCCGACGATTCAGTGAGTGATTCGTACCTGGCCCAGATTGAACAAAATGCATGTCCAACATGCGGTTCATGTTCGGGAATGTTTACCGCAAATTCGATGAACTGTCTGGCTGAAGCCATTGGATTGGCACTACCCGGAAACGGGACGATTGTTGCGACACATGCCAACCGGAAAAAACTCTTCGAAGAAGCTGCAGAAAGGATCATTTCGGCCACAAAAGCCTATTATTTTGAAGGAGATGAATCAGTACTTCCACGTAGCATTGCAACCCGCGATGCATTTTTAAATGCCATGAAACTGGACATAGCCATGGGCGGATCAACGAATACAGTTCTTCACCTGCTGGCAATTGCACACGAAGCCGAAGTTGAATTCACCATGAGTGACATTGACAAACTGTCGCGCATTACCCCAAACCTGTGTAAAGTGGCCCCTAGTTCGCATTATCATGTACAGGATGTTAACCGGGCAGGTGGCATCCTCTCCATTTTGGGAGAATTGGATAAGGCCGGTTTGCTGGAAACCAATGTTAGCCGCATCGATGGGAGATCATTGGCAGAAGCCATTGCTGAATACGATATTACCCGCGACAGTGCTACTGACGATGCCGTTCACCGTTATAAATCGGCTCCTGGTGGAGGCAGAAACCTGGTTATGGGCTCACAAAACAGCACCTACAAAGACCTTGATGATGACCGTGAAAATGGTTGTATCCGTAATTTTGAAAATGCGTACAGCAAAGATGGTGGTTTGGCTGTTCTTTACGGAAACATTGCAGAAAAAGGATGTATTGTAAAAACTGCAGGGGTCGACGAGTCTATTTTTAAATTTACCGGAACCGCGAAAGTTTTCAATTCTCAAGACGATGCAGTTAATGGTATTTTAGGAGATACCGTTCAGAAAGGAGATGTAATTGTTATTCGTTATGAAGGACCAAAAGGAGGGCCGGGAATGCAGGAAATGCTCTATCCCACGTCGTACCTTAAATCGATGCAACTGGATAAGGATTGTGCATTAATTACCGATGGCAGATTTTCAGGTGGTACATCCGGATTATCAATTGGTCATGTTTCGCCCGAGGCAGCCGGTGGCGGTGCAATCGGATTAATTCAGAATAACGATAAAATCGAAATAGATATTACACAGCGTTCCATAAACCTGCTCATTTCTGATAAAGAATTGGCAGAACGCAGGAAAGCTGAAGAAGCCAAAGGGAAAGGTGCATGGCAGCCTGAGGGAAGAATCAGAAAAGTTTCGAAGGCATTAAAAGCCTATGCAAGTTTGGTTTCGGCTGCCGATATGGGAGCAGTTAGAATAATGGAGTAAACAGCTCCTACTAAAGGGTACAAAAAATAATTAAAATTAAACAACAAATAAGGCTAGTAGCTTGTAACTAGCAGCTAAATTTTACAACATGACAGCAAAAAAAGTTACCGGTTCAGAAGCATTGATTCTTTCATTACTGGAGGAAGGAGTGGATACCATTTTCGGGTATCCGGGCGGTGCAATTATGCCCGTTTACGATGCTTTGTATGATTTCGACAAAGAGGTAAATCACATTTTAACACGTCACGAGCAGGGAGCTGTTCATGGTGCGCAGGGTTATGCCCGTGTAACCGGGAAACCCGGAATTTGCTTTGCAACTTCCGGTCCGGGTGCAACCAACCTGATGACAGGGATTGCCGACGCAATGATTGACTCAACTCCATTGGTCTGCATTACCGGACAGGTTGCTTCTCCACTGCTCGGCACCGATGCCTTCCAGGAATCAGACATTATGGGCATGTCTATTCCGGTTACGAAATGGAACTACCAGATTACAAGCCCTGAAGAAATTCCGGAAGCCATTGCGCAGGCATTTTACATTGCCACAACAGGACGGCCAGGCCCCGTTTTGATCGACCTGACCAAAGATGCACAATTTGGCGAATTAGAATTTACCTACGAAAAATGCACAAAAATCAGAAGTTACGTTCCGGAAACACATGTTGATCCGCACAAAGTAAAAGCCGCGGCAGATCTGATTGATGCGGCAAAAAAACCCTTGCTTCTGTTTGGGCATGGGATTATTATCGGCAGTGCTGAAGAAGAACTAAAGGCTTTTATTGAAAAGACAGGGATTCCTGCAGCCTGGACAATAATGGGACTATCTGCACTTCCAACTGAACACGAATTAAATGTTGGAATGCTGGGAATGCATGGGAATTATGGTCCAAATCTCCTAACCAACGAAGCTGATCTCATTATTGCTGTTGGTATGCGTTTCGACGACCGTGTAACCGGAAACGTTAATAAATATGCGACCAAAGCCAAAGTAATCCATATTGAAATCGATCCGGCTGAGATCAACAAAATTATAAAAACCGATGTGGCTGTAATTGGTGATGCGAAAAAGGCATTAAAGATGCTGACCTCAAACGTTGCTGACAACAAACACGAGGCCTGGATTGAAGAGTTCAGGAAATGCGATGCCATTGAGCATGAAAAAGTATTTTCAAAAGACCTGCACCCTACTAAACCCGGATTAACAATGGGTGAAGTTATACGCCTGGCATCGGAAAAAACCAATCACGATGCGATCCTGGTTACCGATGTTGGTCAACACCAAATGATTGCACAACGCTATTTTAAATTTAAGAACTCGCGTAGCAACGTAACTTCGGGTGGACTGGGAACCATGGGATTTTGCCTTCCGGCTTGTATGGGTGCACAAATTGGAGCCCCCGACCGAACTGTTATTGCGGTAATTGGTGACGGTGGATTTCAGATGACGATTCAGGAACTGGGAACCATTGCACAAAATAAACTCCCGGTAAAAATAATCATATTAAACAACAATTTCCTGGGCATGGTTCGTCAGTGGCAACAAATGTTCTTCCAAAAAAGATATTCATTTACCGAACTTCATAATCCTGATTTTATTACCATTGCCAAAGGCTATGGAATTGAAGGCCATACGGTTTCAGAACGGCACAATCTGGACGAGAGTGTTCAGAAAATGATTGACCACGATGGACCGTACTTGTTAGAAGTAATGATTGAAAAAGAGGATAACGTGTTCCCGATGGTACCAACCGGTGCATCAGTGTCAGATGTAATTTTGGAGCCTTAGATTACTAACCATTAAAAGAACAAAAATGAAACGAGAATACATAATCACCATTTATTCGGAAAACCACATTGGTTTATTAACACGAATAACCATTGTTTTTACGAGAAGAAAAATCAACATCGATAGTTTAACGGTTTCCGAATCTGCTATTCCGGGAGTTTTTAAGTTTACCATCGTAATTCACGAAGCGGAAGCACAAACCATTAAAGTGGTTGGTCAGCTGGAAAAACAAATTGATGTACTAAAAGCTTTCTACCACACCAACGATGAAATGATTTACCAGGAAATAGCTTTGTACAAAGTTTCAACCGATGATATTTATGACTCGGATACCATCGAAAAAATGGTGCGGAAAGCCGGTGCAAGAATTTTGGAAATAACCCGTGAATATACGGTGATTGAAAAAACCGGTCACAAGGAAGAAACGCAGGCTTTGTTCGAAGAATTAAACCAGTTTAAAGTGATGCAGTTTATTCGCTCGGGCCGTGTAGCTCTTACACGTGACCCAATTGAGCGTCTTTCTGAATTCCTGAAAGAAAGAGATACCTTTTTGAATACTTTGGATTAATACAAGTTTAGCGATAAATGCAAAGCCCATCAGCCAATAGATTGATGGGCTTTTCTATTTTGTATTTTTAAAATTTATTCCGTTCTCAAAAGTTCAACACGATTTTTGAAGTACGTTGACATTCCCCTATTCCTTTTTAATCCTTTTCATTTCAAATTCGCTTTCGCCATAATCGCCACTCGACTTAATTTTCAGTATGCCATCAATCCATTTCCCTTTGTGGCTCATTTTATTGTAATCGATGTAAAACGAATATTCAAATTCGTCGCCCTTTACCGATCCGGGTTCAATCTCTACCGATCCCATATCACTCGAAAGTGTACCGGTAATTTTACCATCTTTCACCACATATTCGGCAGTAAAAGTAAATTGTCCATTGTCTGTTTCAATTGTGGCTGTCCATTTACCTTCAATCTTCGAGGCAAAAACGAGTGTTGTAGCCAACATAAAAACAAGTAGTAAAATAGTCTTTTTCATGATGTCCGGTTTTTGCTGTTAATTTACTAAAATCCGGGATGATATGTGCAAGACAGAGTTAATTATTTTGAGGGTAGAGTAACAAAAGATTTGAATATCCTTTAGCTGACTGATAATCACAAGTATATTTGAGTATGGAGTCACAGGGCTATAAGACAACTTTAAAGCAAAAACAGCCTTACAGCGACCTCCTTTGAATAAACCGGAAAGGACTTTTAATCCGCCTAAAATCTTTCGAAAGTATCATTCGGGCAGCTATCCGCCCTATCTCATCGTGATTGGTAGAGATGGTAGTTATGCCTTCTTCCAGCAGCTCTTTTACGGTGTTATCGTTATAGGCCACCACTCCCACATCAACTCCAACTTTCCACCCTTTTTCTTTACTTATTTTTATAAAGCGGTACAAATCGTCATCCGATATCAAAACATAAGCTTGATTCTTTTGTACATCACCATCATCCAACTGGTCGATAATTGAAAATTCCAGGTTGTGAATCTGACAAAATATCTGAAATCCGCGTTTAATATCTTTGGAATAAAACTCATTTACCGGAAATACCAGGTTGATCCTTCCGTACTTTCTGATTAATGGTAGTCCTTCACCAAGTGCCGTCTGAATATCCTTCTCAAATTCCTGATAAACAACCGGATAGTTTATTAAAGCATCAAAATTCCTATCAATCAGCAATACCTTTTCCCTGGGTATTTTTTTAATGATCTTAGCCACATCTGTTTTATCATCCTTGAACTGTGGAAGTATGGCAAAATAATCATAATTACTGAGTTGATTGTCGATAATCTCTTCAAACTTATCGGTACTGTAATTGTATATAAACACATCGACGCCCGCCTTGTTTCCGAGTGTTTCTACAAAAGAATAATAAAGACTACGTTTGTAATTGCTAAGTTTATTAAAAATCAAAGCAACCTTTATTTGTTTGTGAACATTAATTTGATTGACGTAATATCCCTTTCCGCGAACCGAGAGTAAAATTCCCTTTTTTTTCAGGTAAACATAGGCCTTTTCCACCGTGTCGCGCGACAAAAGAAGCTCTTCGCTGGTTTCGTTGATGGATGGTACCCGTTGTCCCTTTTTAAAGATTCCGGCTTCAATATCCGAAACAATCAAGTCAACTACTTGTTTGTATTTAGGAACTTCCGAATCGTGGTTTATTCTTAAATCGTGGTTCATTTCCCTCCTACTTTTCAATAATTTTTATGGTCGTTCTACGGTTTTGTTTGCGCCCTTCTGTTGTTTCATTGCTTGCAATCGGCACTGTATCTCCATAGCCTTTATGCAATAAACGATCAAGCTCGATCCCCTCTTCAATCAAATAATCGACAACCGATTTTGCCCTGTTCTGCGAAAGAACTTTGTTCTCGGCAGCATTACCGGAGCTATCAGTATGTCCCTGGATCTCGACCTTTAGTTTCGCGTTATTTTTCAAAAACGATACGAGTGTTTGCAATTCAGGTTCAGATTGAGGCAAAATGGCATATGAATCCACTTCGTAGTAAATATTATACAATTGCATTTGGGCACCAACTTCAATGGGCTCGAGTTCAATATTTAAATGAATCGGATCAGCAATTGAATTGGCATCGGCAAGTAAAAACGATTCTGAATAAAACAGGAATCCAGGCTCTGAAACGTTAAAGGCATAATTACGCCCCAATGGCAATGCCATCATTATTTCTCCTCTTTCATCGGCATTCTCAACCCGTGGTTTTTTGCCAGTCGAATTCAGATTAACCAACTCGATATTAGCCCTAACGGGTTTCTTTGTTACTTTATTGGAAATTTTAGCTTTTATATACGAAACCGGCTGGGGGCGTAATCCTGTTGTCAAGTTAAACGAAAAAATATCGAGCCCTTTATCTGCCCCACGTGCAGATGAAAAGAAGGCCATGTCACCAATGGAACTAATGGTTAATCCCATATCGTCTTTATGTGTATTTATGGGATATCCCATATTTTTCAAATCGTGAATATTTTCTAATTCATCGATAAAACAGGAGAACAAATCAAAGCCTCCCATTCCCAGATGAGTATCAGAAGCAAAATAAAAATTTCTGTTATTCGCATGAATAAAAGGCGATATCTCATTGCCTGAACTATTCAATTCTTTCAGGTTTTCAGGATTCTTCCAGCGGGGTTTTCCCTCTTCCGAAAAGCCAGAGAATTCAATCCTCCAGATATCTTTCTGCCCCATTCCCCCCGGTCGGTTACTTGAAAAATACAGATAGCGATTATCCGACGAGAATGATGGCTGACCTTCCCATTTTGCAGTATTTAATGGAGCACCTGCGTTTCTCGGTTCCGTCCATTTACCGTTTAAGAATCGCGAGAAATAAATATCACAACTTCCCAAACCGTCTTCCCGGTTGCAAGCTGTAAAAAATAATATTTTCGAATCTGCCGAAAGCGTTTGTGCTCCTTCATTATCCGGGGTGTTAACCTCGCTTAGCGGAGCAGCACGTTCCCAGTTAAACGAATCCAATTCAACCATGTAGAAATCTTCCTGCGACCGGCTACCTTCTTTTATTAAACGTGTGAAGATCAAATGTTTTCCATCCAGAGATGGAGTTGGCCAGTATTCATCGTCGTCACTGTTAACACCTTCGCCAAGATTTTCGGGTTTGAACTCCACAGGATTTGCAATGGAGTTTATGGCAAATCTGCAACTTGCCAATTTACAAGCCACTAAAAAAGTCCGCTTCTCAGGAATATTTTTCGACTCTCCATATTTTTCATAAAAACTCAGCGCCTCGGAATACATTCCTAATTTGTAAAATGCTTCAGCCAGGCGAAAGTCGATTAAAGGATTTGTTGATGAATAACTGGCTTTATCCAAATGATAAATCTCCAGACGGGTTGAGTCGATATCCTTATATATTTCTGCCAGTAAAAGATGGGCATTTGCATAACCGGCTTCCGATTTTAATATTTTATGGCAAACATCAATGGCCTCGTTGTAATTATCGCTTTGGTAATGAGTTCTTGCTTCGTCAAAAAGCTTGTCATTTTTTGAAAGCTTTTGAGCACTTGTATTAAAGTTAGACAACAAAACCAGGAGCAAAACCCCTCCAAACACCCTATATATCAGCAAACTATAAATGCTTTTATTCTTCATCTCATTGAAAATTGTTTGTCCTTTTGCTAGCGGATGCTTCCCAGAGCAAGGCTTACACGAGAACTCACATTATATTATTATTTGGTAATTTATCTTCCAGCTAGCGGATGAACACGGTTGTTTCACCCTCTTTTATAAAATTTACAAACGAGTATTTTTGATCTTTATTTTTCATATTTTTGCCGTAAATTAGTAAAATTAAACTTTTAATCGAGTAAATTTTTAAACTATATCGTTTGCTGGAGTGATGAAAAAGAAAGTAAACAAAAAAGGCTTCCCCGAGCTTGACAAATTTGATCGTAAGCAAAAGAAACACACAAGCATTAAACAAAAAAGTTCCAAAAACAAATTATCGATTTATGATGAATTTGAAGATGATGATTTAATGGATTATACTTCTGATTTAGACGAATTCGAAGATTAATCTCCTCATTTCGTACTTGCTTAACCTGATTTTTTTGAGTTAGGTTTTACCTGTAAAATGCTTCAATTCCCGGGTATTGGAAGCGTGCTTTTGCTATTTTCTCAGGAAATACAAAATACGAAACATCAGCTTTGGCACATTCTACTCCTTCTCCATCGTATAAAGTGCAAGCTATTTTTGCCTCTCTTCCTTCCTCCGAAACTATACGCCCTTTTATGGTTAATTGGCCTTTGGAAACTTTTACGGGTTTTAAATATTGAACATTCATTTGGGTGGTAACTCCCGCAGTTTTTAATTTAAGCATTACCACCCAACCTCCTATTTCATCGAGCAGTGTTGCCTGGATTCCACCATGTAAAACGCCTTGCCAGCCTTCGTATTTTTTTTGAGGATTCCAGTGGGTAATAATCTCATTACCCTCTTCCCAGAATTCCAGTTGTAAACCACCCTGGTTATACGGCGAGCATGCAAAGCAATTATATTCGCCTTCGTTTTTAGGATGTTTCCAGGGATTTCTAATTTTCTTCACTTGAATGTATTTAAATATTAAGGTTACTTTCAGCACCTTGTTATGAAAAGATACTATGAAACATTTTCACCGCTAAGGCGCAGAGACGCTGAGATTTTTCTTTAACTCTGCGCTTAAAATATTATGAAAAGTTATCACACAAAGGTAATCAAACACTAAGTTTCACAAGGGAAATTCAATACATGCTCATAATTCTCCACGCCTCTGCGGTTAATATTCTTATCCTTTTTTTGCTTGTTTTAAATCTTCACCTTTTTCACATTCCAAATCTATAGGGGAATGGGAGTTCCGGGGAAGCAAGGGAATTGTGGTTTAGACTTCAGCTTAAGTGGTTAAACTGAAACGAGCTGGCACAAACCAGCTCGTTAAATTTATTCTATCTGATGTATTCTAATTATTTCCTAAAATTAAAGGTAATCCATCTTTACCGCTACCAATAACCACAACTTTTGCATTTGGCGATTCAGCCAACGACGTGGTGGCTTCAATTCCTCTTTGTTTCAGGATCCTATCCGTTAAACTTTCATCAATAATACGGTTATAATTTGCAATCCCTTCAGCCTCAATCCTACGCTGTTCAGCTTTCGACTCTTCGCTTCGTAAAATATATTCATACCCTAGTGCCTTTTGCTCTTCCTCCAGTTTTTTCTCAATCGCTCCCTTAATTTTTTCAGGAAGATTAATTGAACGAATCAGCAGTGCTTTCATTTGAATGTAATTTTCACTCAACACTTCGCGGGTTTCATCAATTATGGCCTGTTCTACCTCAGCCCTTTTGGTTGAATATATTTCTTCAGCAGTATAACGGCCGGCAACCTGTCGAACCGTAGAACGTACTTCCGGGATTACCAGAACATTGATATAATTGGTTCCAAACTGCTCGTACAAATAGCCAATTTCATTAAAAATAGGATTAAAACGTACGGTAATATCTACACTTATCGACAGACCACTTTTATCAAGGACATCCATTGGTTCGTCGCGTTGTTGCTCCCGCACACCATAAACATACATTTTATTCCAGGGAGCAATAACATGAAAACCTTCTCCAAAAATATTCTCTTTATCTAAACCGGTAGTATAGGGTTTAAAAAGTACACCTCGTTCACCAGCGTCAAGAATTAAAAACATACGACCGCCAAAAAGCAACACAACAATTAATCCAATAACGGCAATTGCAATGTAAGTAGACTTAAAATTAAACTTCATTTTTAAAATTTTTAGTGTTTATGCAAATGTACAAAGTTTAATGGCTTTGTATAAGCTTAAATTATGTTTTATTTGAAAACGTCGGCAGGGTATATCTTTTTCCCGGTAGAATATTATTTTTGGATAACTTAAAGGGGTAATCATGAAGAAACTGCTACTTCTCTCTTTCTCCTTATTTGTTGTAATCAGTTCTTTTGTCCAGGGCATTTTCTTTACCCGCACAATGGAGTTTCAGAGCAGTTAAAGAAAGTTTTCAATAATTCCATGGAGGTGTTCTTTTTTGACGGAGACGACATTACATTGGCAATTTCTTAACGTTTCGTAATTAAATCCTTAAACTCTAAACTTTTCCTTACTTTTGCGCCCGCAAATAAAAGGTTAAGAAGATGACATTTCTGGAAGAGATACAACGCCGGCGCACATTTGGAATTGTAAGTCACCCTGATGCAGGGAAAACGACACTAACTGAAAAACTGCTGCTGTTTGGAGGAGCAATTCGTGTTGCCGGTGCAGTAAAAAACAATAAAATTAAAAAAGGTGCCACTTCCGATTTTATGGAAATTGAGCGCCAGCGCGGGATTTCGGTTGCCACCTCGGTAATGGGTTTCGAGTACAACGGTTACAAAGTAAACATTCTCGATACGCCAGGCCACCAGGATTTCCAGGAAGATACTTTTCGTACGTTAACAGCAGTCGACAGCGTAATCATTGTAATTGATGCTGCAAAAGGTGTCGAGCCGCAGACTGAAAAGCTGATGAACGTTTGCCGCATGCGTAAAACACCGGTTATCGTATTTGTAAATAAAATGGATCGCCCCTCGCAAGATTCTTTTTCGCTGATGGATGAAATTGAAGACCAGTTAAAAATTAAAGTTCGCCCTTTAAGCTGGCCCATTAACAGCGGTCCCGATTTTAAAGGTGTTTACAACATTTTTAACCGCAGCCTAAAATTGTTCAAACCCGATATTCAGGAAATTGAAGAGCGAATTAAGTTTGAAGATCTTTCAGATCCTCATTTGGAGGCGTACATTGGCGACGATGCAGATGTGCTTCGCGAAGAACTTGAATTGGTTGAAGGAATTTATCCGGAATTTAATCATGAAGAATATCACGCAGGTGATTTGGCCCCGGTGTTTTTCGGAAGTGCCCTCTACAACTTTGGGGTACAGGAATTGCTCGATGCTTTTGTCAAGATCGCACCAATTCCGCAGCCAAGTTTTTCCGAAGAACGTGAAGTTAAACCGGAAGAAAAAGGATTCTCGGGTTTTGTTTTTAAGATTCATGCCAACATCGATCCAAACCACCGCAGCCGTATTGCTTTCGTGAAAATTTGCTCCGGACAATTCGAGCGAAATAAAATGTACAAAAACATTCGATTGGGTAAATCATTCCGTATTTCCAGCCCCACCGCTTTTATGGCTTCACAAAAAGAAATTGTGGAATTTGCTTACCCGGGTGATATTATTGGTGTTCCGGACACAGGAAACTTTATTATTGGCGATACCTTAACCAGTGGCGAAGAGATTCATTTTAAAGGATTGCCCAGCTTCTCTCCCGAGATGTTCCGTTACGTGGAAAATGCCGATCCCATGAAATCGAAACAACTGGGCAAAGGTGTCGATCAGCTCATGGACGAAGGTGTGGCACAGTTATTCACCAGTGCTTTTAACGGACGAAAAATTATCGGGACAGTGGGTCAACTCCAGTTTGAAGTCATTCAATATCGTCTGGAACATGAGTATGGAGCGAAGTGTAGATTTGAGCCGCTGGCCATGCACAAAGCCTGCTGGATCGAATGCCAGGATCAGAAAGTATTAACCGAATTTAAAAAACGCAAGCACCAAAAAATGGCGAAAGACAAACTGGGCCGCGATGTTTTTATGGCCGATTCGTCTTTCATCCTGCAAATGGCACAGGATGAATTTAAAAGTATTAAGTTTCATTTTACTTCCGAGTTTTAACCATCTTTCAATTGTCATTCCGGGAAAAGTAGGATCAAGAACCAAATTCCCGGAAAATGAGAATTTTAATTTTACGTTGTTGAAATAACACCTCTTTTTATACATTTGAATATGGAAAGTAGCTTTTACGATAACGCAGTATTTACCTACGTAATTTTACCCTCGTTAATTTTTTTATCGCGTGTGGTAGATGTTTCCTTTGGCACAATTCGAATTGTAATGGTATCAAAAGGACACAAGTTCTGGGCACCACTTCTTGGTTTTTTCGAAGTGTTTATTTGGCTGCTTGCCATATCAAAAGTATTTCAGAATCTCGATAGCTGGATTTGCTATATAGCCTATGCCGCAGGTTTTGCCTGTGGGAACTATGTGGGTTTGCGTATTGAAGAAAGGCTGGCGGTTGGTATCGTAAAAATCCAGATTATTACCCGCAAGAGCGCCAAACAATTAATCGAAAACCTGATTGATGCAGGCTATGGAATTACTCATCACGAAGCTCAGGGCAGCACCGAAGCCGTAAGCATTATTTACTCCATAATAAGCCGAAAAGAAATTCAGAAAGTACAGGCTATTGTTACAAAAACAAATCCAAACGCTTTTTATTCGGTTGAAGATATTAAATCGGTCAACCAGGGAATATTCCCAGGAAAAACCGTATGGCGGCGACGTAAAGGAAAATAATTCCCGGACCCCGATTTATCAAGTGCTTGTTTGCCATTTTTTATCCTGTAAAGTCTGCTCATCAGTTCACAAAAAAACGGAACTCTTATTTGAGTCCCGTTCTTGATATACTTGTATTGACAGCTTACAATTCAGTATTCAAACTTGGATATTTTCCAATAAGTTTATCCAACTCTACGAGCACCTCTTTTTTCTTTTCGGAAAAAAGTTCTTTGTAATAATTTATTCCTTCAAACAGGTTTTTTTGAAATTTCACCAACTGACGTTTCTCTTTCACATCATCCATATTCTTCTGGAATTTCTCAATGCGCTCCTTAAATATATCGAGGTACATACCGAGTTCTTTTAAAAACATGTGTGGACGATAGCCTTTGTCCAATAAATTCATACGGCCGTAAATGTGGTCTACCATTTCTTTTAAAGTCGAAATCCTGGAAAAATAGGCTAAATTCGGTCCCGGACAAACGGTAACCTTATCTTTTTCACCAACCTCAATCCCCTTCGAAAGCAAGGTCGAAACACCCAGTCCAATACACAAACATTCCGGTTCAATAATTTTTTGGTATGCTTCCTTATATTCTGCTTCTGGTAAATTCATTTCATCCAACTCCTTTAACTTCATGCTTTGGTATTGTCGCGAAGAAGTACAAATTGGTTTCTCTGTGTATTCTGTATTGAATTTCAGATATCCTTTGGTACATGGCTTACCAGCTTTCCCTTCTTTGGCATATTGCAACCTCTGTTTGCTCATCGATGCCCATTTTATACTATTAAAAGGAACGCCAAGCGGAGATAAGCCACTGAAAAAGTAATCTTCTTCTTTCCCTTTGGCAAGCAGGTTCATGGTTTCCGTATCAATGCTTATCACTTCAGGAACCAACATAAATGGTGTCGCCCAGCCAACACTGTCCATGTTATAATAATTGAGCAGGAAATCGTGTTCTTCCGAGGTACCCACTCCTCCCTGTGCTGTAATTTTCAGGCCAGGCGTTTGAGACGGCTGATTTAATTCTTTTTTTGCCAGAGCCGATTTGTATGCTTCAATACAGGTATCAAACAATTTTGTCCTGTTTTGCCTGAATTCTTCTAAAATAGGACCAAATAAAACACCATCGGTCGGGAAAGCATGACCACCACAATTCACGCCCGATTCAATCCGGTATTCAGAGACCCACAAACCTTTGGCAGCAAGCATTTTACCCTGAATAAAAGCAGAACGAAAATCACTGACTTTAAGAATAATCTTCTTTTTGATTTTACCTGTAATGTCAGGGAAAAAATCTTTGAAATTTTCAATATAGCTGTACAAGCGTGGGCTCATTCCGGCTGAAAGTACCAACGACGAACTTAAGTTACTGTTGGCAAAGCCACGTAATGCCGCATGTGCATCATTATACTCAATGGGTAGATCAACACCGTCCTTCTGACGTGCCTGATCGAGCTTGGTCATGATATTTACATCAATGGAACCAACAGGTAATTTTTCCTGTACCCAATTGGAAAAATCTTCAGCAACTTTTTTTCCCTTTCTTGCCAGGTCAAATTTCACTTTTATCGACGATGAATCAGGAAGCATGGAAATGTACTTTTCAATCTCATCACCTGCATTTGCAACCGTACTTTTTAATTCACTTACTTTTTTATTTACAATTTCCTCAACCAAATTCAGGTAAGAGGCAATTCTTTTTGCCCTAAAATCTTCTACTTTCTTAGAAATGGCACTAAAGGGAATATCAAATTTTTTACAGTAAAACTCACGTAAACGCTCGATTAATGCATCATCAACAACCGAGATAACTGATGAAATTCCATAATGAGCAACGTTGATTGGTGCGTCAATTGAATATCCTAATCCCAGCACCGGAATATGAAAAGAGTGTCCTTCAAATAACTTCATATATTTTTATATAAATGGGAAAGCATGGAAAGCTTTCCATTTCAAATTTCCGTTAAAACAATTGGGGCCAAAGAAAGGAACTTATTTGAGAATTTCTTGCAACTTAAGGTGCAATAGTATGTTTTAGTCGAAATATTATGAACAAATTTCCACAGGAATTTTTATACTTCAAACTTTTTCGTCTAATATTCAAATTACAAAAATGACCAATCGGTCAATTTTTGTCAAATTTTATTGTTTTTTAAACCCATTCTCCGTAACTTTGACCGACCGTTCAATCATAAAACATTCGATTATGCCACGAAGTCAGGAGCAATACGACGATATCAGAAAACATAAGAAGGAATTGATTATGGAAGTAGCTCTTGAGCTATTTGCAGAAAGTGGTTACCACGCCACCTCCATCAGTCAAATCGCCAAGAAAGCGAAAATTTCGAAAGGCCTGACTTACAACTATTTCAAAAGTAAAGAAGAAATACTTGATGAAATAATGGAACAAGGTTTTAACCAAATTTACAACAATCTCGACATCAACCACGACGGTATTCTAAGCGAAGAAGAATTTATTTATTTCATCAGACAAAATTTCAAATTGCTGCGCGAAAACATGCAACACTGGAAACTTTTATTTTCTCTGATGTTGCAACCCAATATATCCAAAACTTTTGCTGATACCTATTCCGAAAAAGCCGGTCCCATTTTTAAATTGTTTTACGGATTTATACAATCGCAAGGCAGCGAAAATCCCGATAAGGATTTAATGGCCATTGCTTCAATGCTCGAAGGAGCCTTTTTATATTGTGTGGCAGCTGCCGATGTTTTTCCGGCGAAGCAACTGGAAGAAGCCGTTATTTATGCCAGCTTCAAAATAATAAATAAGAAATAGAATTATAAAATACCTATGAAAAGAGAAATAATTTTAAAGAGAGCACTCACTAAAGGTGATGAATATTTGTGGGCTGAAGGATATTCGAGGTCCATATGCCTAAAGCAGAATACCTGACAGCATTGCCACAATGCACTGAGACACGATCTATAAACACAATTGCATACAAATGAAAAATCAACTGCTGATACTTTTTACCCTGATGCTTGCCTTTACTTCGAGTGCGCAAGACATCACTGAAATCATAAAACAAGCCGATGAAAAATTCAGAGGTAACTCGAGCATTGGCCAATTAACAATGATTATTGAACGACCGAACTGGAGCCGTACCGTTTCCATGAAAAACTGGACCCTTGGCAACGACTATTCATTGATTTACATTACCGCTCCGGCAAAAGAAAAAGGCCAGGTATTCCTTAAACGTCATAAAGAAATGTGGAACTGGGTTCCGAACATTGAACGCATGATAAAGATACCACCCTCGATGATGATGCAATCGTGGATGGGAAGTGATTTCACCAACGATGACCTGGTGAATGAATCGCAACTGGCTCGTGATTATTCCCACAAGCTTTTGGGCGAAGAAGATCTTGATGGCTATACCTGCTACAAAATTGAACTGATTCCGCATGAAGATGCGCCGGTGGTTTGGGGAAAAGTTATTATGTGGATTTCCACAAAGGAATACCACTGGCTAAAAGCCGAGTTTTACGATGAAGACGCTTATTTGGTAAATACAGAAATAATGAAAGATATAAAAATGATGGACGACCGCGAAATGCCCACACGTTTGGAAATGATTCCGGCAGATGATGCGGGGAACAAAACCATTTTGATTTTTGAAAAAATCGATTTTGAAGTACAAATTAATGCGAGTTTTTTCTCGCAGCAGAACATGAAAAGGATAAGGTAAAAAAATGGGCATTTCGATGAACTTCGGGGAGAGACCTAATTATCCATGAAACGGATTTCATTGCGGCACCTTCTTTGAAATGACAAATAAGTGATACAAAATGAATACAAACCTAAAACTCGCCTGGCGCAACCTCTGGAGAAACCGACGACGGACAATCATCGCCATATCCTCCATCGTTTTCAGTGTAATACTGGCTTCATGGATGCGATCAATGCAGGAAGGTTCGTACGACAGTATGATTGACAACTCAGTGAAATTTTATTCGGGCTATTTACAAGTACAGGATTCAGCATATTGGGAAGAACGCACGCTGGACAACAGTTTTGAAGCCACCAACGAACTTCGTCAGCAGATTGAAAACATTGAAGATGTAACACTGGTTTCGAGCCGCGTTGAATCGTTTGCACTGGCAGCCAACCACCTAAAAAGTAAACCGGCTATGGTGATGGGAATTGAGCCTGAAGCCGAAGACCGGATCACCAATCTGTCGAAAAAAATGCAGGCCGGAAATTTCCTGAAGACAGGCGACTGTGAAGTGGTTATTGGGAGCGACCTGGCAAGATATCTTAATTTGACGGTTGGCGACACACTGGTAATGATTTCGCAGGGTTATCACGGCATTAGCGCAAGCGGTCTGTTTCCCATAAAAGGGGTCATTAAACACCCCAATGCCGAATTTAATAAGAGACTCATTTATATGGAGATTGAAGCCTCACGTGACTTTTACTCGGCGCATGAGCTCTCCACATCATTGGTTGTAATGACCAGCGACCATTACCAGGTAAAACACATTCAGAAAAACATTGAAAAAATTCTGCCAGATGACCAGGTTATAATGACCTGGACCGAAATGGCACCTGAAATAGAACAGCTGATTAAAAGCGACCGTGGTGGCGGAATAATAATGCTTGGAATTCTATACCTGGTTATTGCCTTTGGTATGTTTAGTGTGGTAATTATGATGATAAAAGAACGCAGCAGGGAATTTGGTGTTACTCACGCAATAGGAATGCAAAAGTCGAAAATATCGATCGTTGTCTTTCTGGAAACCCTTTTTATCGGATTGATTGGTTGTTCCATCGGGCTGATTATAAGCTACTTTTTTTGCCTGTATTTCTTTTATCATCCTCTCCCGCTGACTGGTGAAATGGCCAAAGCTACCGAAATGTATGGCATGGAACCCTATATGTTTTTCTCGATGAAATGGTCGTTGTTTTATAACCAAATGATTGTGGTTTTTATCATAAGCCTGTTTATTGCCATTTTTCCGATATACAATGTGAGCCGATTGAAAATTACAAATGCAATGCGCGGGTAAACGTATGGAAAGACAGAAGACCGAAGTCCGGAGATGGAAGAAGCTCAAAGCTGAAAGCTGAAAGGAAGAACGGTTCAAGATGGGTATGGAGCAAAGAAGCGGGAGATCGCTTCGTCGTGCCTCCTCGCGAAATCGTGCTCCAAACAAAGATTGGAGCTAGTTCAGCTGGTGTCCGTCCGTCAGCTGACGCACGGATCACCTGCTGAATATTAATGAACGAATGAAAAAGTCTGAAAATCTGAATATCCGAAAATCCCGAAAGCACCCTTCGACTCCGCAGGGTGACAACGGACAACAACGGACAACAATGACAACAATGACAACGATGACAACGATGACAACAATGACAACGGAATTGATTAATGATTAATGTGGTGAACACTGTTGACTGAATACTGAATACTGAATACTGAACACTGAACACTGAACACTGCTTCTTTGCTCTTTGTTCTTTGCTCTTTGCTCTAATTTAAACTAAAAAAGATAAAATGATACTTTCAATAGCATGGCGAAACGTTTGGCGAAACAAAACCAGGAGTATTGTAATGATTACTGCCATTGCACTGGGATTGTTTGCCGGAATTTTTATGATGGCATTTATGAACGGTATGTACAATTCGCGCATTGAAAGCGCAACAAAATCGGAACTTTCGCATATTCAAATTCATGCACCACATTTTCTAGACAACAAAGAATCACAATTTTATATTTCCGGGGCTTTTAACCTTGCCGATAAAATTGTTGCATTGGATTCTGTTCAGGCAGCATCTCCCCGGTTGATTGCCGAACCTTTCATTTTGGCCGCTCATGGCACAGGAGGTGGAAAGTTATTGGGCGTCGATCCTGACAAAGAAAAGCAGGTAACTGATATCTGGGAACATCTGGTTGATGGAACTTACCTGGAAAAAACCAGCCGGATGCCACCCATTTTGGTTGGACAAAAATTAGCCGATCGCCTGCGTTTAAAAATTGGGACAAAAATAAACATTCAGTTAGTCGATTTTAAGGGCGATTTATCATTGAAAGGATACCGGGTAGCAGGAATATACAAAACAGTAAACACCAGCTTCGACGAGATGCATTTATTTGCCAACATTAATGATGTTAAAAACCAGATGAGTATAAGTGACCATGCGGCTCACGAAATTGCAGTTCTTCTAAAAAACAATGGTTATGCCGAAGCTGTAAAACCTGGCATTCAAAATATTTCGGGCAGTAACGACGTTCAAACCTGGAAAGAATTAAGTCCGGAAATGTCCTTGATAACCGATTCCATGGATCAGTACATGTACATTTTTATTTTAATTATTCTGATTGCACTTTGTTTTGGAATAATTAATACAATGCTGATGGCTGTTCTTGAAAGAACCAAGGAAATTGGAATGTTAATGGCAGTGGGCATGAATAAACGACGTATTTTCCTGATGATTATCTTTGAGTCAGTCATGTTAACGCTATCAGGAGGGGTATTTGGAATTCTTATGGGAATTTTTGTCTCCGGAATTTTTGAACGAAATCCCATTGACCTTTCAGCCTTCACACAAGGCCTGGAAAAATATGGAATGGCAACTGAAATTGCGACTGTTTTCCCAATCCAATCATTGGGAACTTTAGTAAGTCTGGTGATTTTAACAGGGCTTATCTCGGCCATTTACCCGGCACGAAAAGCGCTAAAACTAAATCCCGCCGAAGCCACACGAAGTGAATAGAAAAATGGGCGTATGTACGGAAATGGAATTGAATAATGATTAATCAGGATTTCAGATATTCAGACAAGAACGACAACAGCGACAACGATGACAACGGAAAAGACCGAAGACCGAAGTCGGAAGACCGAAGAAGCTCGAAGCTCAAAGGAAGAACGAAGACCAAAGGAAATTGATTAATGATTAATGATTATTGATTAATGGCTTGGTCAATAAATTCTGATATTCTGATACTCAATACGCGAAAACAATGACAACAACGACAACAATGATAACAATGATAACAACGATAACAATGATAACAACGACAACTTGGATACTGATCACTGTTTACTGAAAACTGTTTACTGAACACTGCTCTAATTCAAAATAAAGCATTAATAAATTTTATCATGAACATTATAGAAATTAAAAATCTGCACAAAGTTTACAACGGCGATTCCGTTTCGGTTCATGCCGTTAACGGAGTAAATATTTCGTTTGAAGAAGGTGAATTTACTGCCATAGTCGGGCCATCAGGATCAGGAAAAACAACGCTGCTAAATATAATTGGCGGACTGGATGATGCAACCGAAGGGAATGTTGAAATTGATGGTATAAATATAAACGAACTCCCGGCAAGAAAACTAACCGATTTCAGGATGAAAAATATTGGTTTTGTTTTTCAGGCATACAATTTAATTCCGGTGCTTACGGCCAGTGAAAATGTGGAATTCATCATGCATTTGCAAGGCCACAATAAAAATGTCCGCGACGCAAGGACTTCCGAACTCCTTAAAGCTGTTGGCCTGGGTGAAATGATGGATCGCCGTCCGTCTAAATTATCAGGAGGGCAACAGCAAAGAGTTGCAGTGGCAAGGGCTTTGGCTTCGAAACCCAAATTTGTACTGGCCGATGAACCAACGGCCAATCTTGATTCACATTCAACCGAGAACTTACTCGAGATTATGGAAGAACTTAATAAAGAGGAAAAAATAACGTTTATTTTTTCGACACACGACCAGCGAGTGGTGAATAAAGCACGGCGAGTAATTACCATTGAAGATGGCAAAATTATAAGCGATATTAAAAAGTAAGATGATGAGAATTTGGGTAAGTTTAATAATGGCCTGCATGGTTGGATTGGTATCGGCTGAAGCACTAAAAAATGACAAACATTTAAATACAGCTGCCAATGTTCCTTACCTGTCGGCTTTCGAAAAGGAAGTAATCTACGAGATTAACCTGTTCCGTTCGAATCCGGCAAAATATGCAGAAAACTACATTGATCCCCTGGCGAAATATTACGATCAAAAAATCATACACTACCCGGGTGATAAATCGATATTAAGCCTTGAAGGGATAAAAGCTTTGTACGAATGTGTGCGGGAATTAAAAAAAGAAAATCCTTTACCATTACTCTACCCCAACAAAGCCTTAAGTTTTGCTGCCAGCGACCACCGGCAGGACCAGGGAAAAACGGGAAAAACCGGGCATGCCGGGAGCGACGGCTCAAATATGCAACAAAGGATAGAACGTTATGGCATGTGGCAAAAACGAATTGCCGAAAATATCGCTTATGGAAATACAACAGCGCGTCAGGTGCTGATCTTTCTTTTGATCGACGATGGAGTTAAAAATCGTGGACACCGCAAAAACTTGCTTCATCCGGCTTTTCATTTGGTTGGCGTATCGTTCGGAAGTCATCCGGTTTACGAAACCATGTGCGTAATGGAATTTGCAGGTGGGGTGATTGAAAAAAAATGAGCGGTTTAAGAAAAGAAAGTAAGCCTTTTTACATTTAAAAGTGAATAAGCCAATGACAAAATATTTACTCTATGGTTTTCTAATCATCGTAACTCTTGAAGTAAATGCACAATCTGATTTTGAATTTAATGGCTATGTGAAAAATTTAGCCATGTATTACAATCCGGTTGAACCCATACAGCTTAGCAAATCAAAGGCGCTTGATTATTTATTTCTGAATAATATTCATAACCGTTTAAATTTCAGATGGTACGCTTCAGACAAACTAACTTTTTCAGTGGAAGCGCGAAACCGGATATACATGGGACAAATGATAAAGGAGTATCCTGAATATGCGGTTATAATTGACGAGGACATTGGCTACCTGGATTTGGGCACGGTGATCGTGTCGCAAAAAAGTTGGTTCTGGCATACCATGCTTGACCGTGCCTGGATTGATTATACTGCCGGCAATTGGCAGGTTCGTGCAGGGCGCCAACGTGTGAATTGGGGGACCAACCTGGTGTGGAATCCAAACGATGTATTTAACACCTTTTCTTATTTTGATTTTGATTACGAAGAGCGTCCCGGAACCGATGGAATTCGTCTTCAATATTATACTGGTGTTACCTCATCGGCCGAACTGGTTTACAAAATTGGGCGTAACAACAACGAGTCGGCCATTGCAGGAATGTACCGTTTTTCGAAATTTAACTACGACCTCCAGTTTTTAGGGGGTTGGGTTGGAAAAGATTACGTGCTGGGCGGTGGCTGGGCGGGCGATATCAAAGGTGGTGGCTTTCGAGGCGAAGCTACCTGGTTCCGTCCCCGTGACACAAACGATGGAAACAACTTTGAAAGTTTTGTGGCTTCTGTTTCGGGCGACTTCACTTTTCAGAACAGTTTGTATTTACATACCGGCTTTTTATATAACAGCCATGGAACAACAGGCAAGGCCGGAGGACGTTCCTTTTTTGCTCCCAATATTTCTGCCAAAATGTTATCATTGGGCAAATACCAGCTTTTTGCACAAATCAGCTTCCCGTTTACACCTCTTTTTTCAGGTAACGTTTCTGCCATGATAAATCCCTGTGATGGTTCATCATACCTGGGACCAACTCTCACCTACTCGCTCGCCGACAACTGGGAATTAATGGTTAACGGACAACTATTTTTTGGTGAAAATGATACTGAATATGGTGATTACGGAAGAGCAATTTATGGTCGCATTAAATGGGCATTTTAAGTGAATATTGATTGCCAGAATGTGGAAATATAAGAACTCATTACCGGAATGGTAAGAAAAAACATGACCATTCCGGTATGATTTCGTCAATCCTGATCTCAGAAACCGAACTATTGACTAACCTTATCCAGCATCAAAAGCGAGTTGATTACAATCTCGGTTGTGTATTGTTTTTCACCATTTTTATCTTCCCACTGGCGGTTGGTTAGTTTACCTTCAACAGTAATTTCAGATCCCTTTTTCAAATACTTCTCCGCAATTTCTGCATTCTTCCCCCAGGCGACCAAACGATGCCAGGTAGTTTCGCGTTGTTTTTCGCCCTTGCTGTCGCGATAAATTTCGTTGGTTGCTATACTTAGATGAGCAACCGTTTTACCACTTTCCAAATGTCTGACTTTTGGATCGTCTCCCAAATGTCCTAACAATCTTACACTGTTTCTTAAAGCATTCATGATATTTCTTTTTTAGTTAATAATGTGGGACTGTATCTTTTGCAAGTCCCTGTTGCTTTGTGAATTCAAAGGTAAAACGACCATCAAAGCCTATCCGGTTGTTAAATGTTTGTAATCGACAATAAGCATTTACAAACGGATATATTTTTGTATATTAGAACTTAATAAAACTCAAACATTCTTTAAAAAATGGAACAAAGAACTTGCCTCGAATGTGGCGAACGCTTAAAGGGACGTGCCGATCAAAAGTTTTGCAACGACCTTTGCCGGAATTCATTCAACAATAAAAAGCTGCGGGGCACAACGAATTATATGCGAAAAATTAACCCCATACTTAAAAAAAACCACAGTATTTTAGAAACATTA
>JBFEWU010000048.1:0-18485 GCA_041546215.1 Draconibacterium sp.
AAAAACCAGACACAGAGTTCAGGGAGTTCCCACAGAGGGCCACGGAGCCATTAATCACTAATCAATAATCATTAATCAATTCTTCGGTCTCCGGTCTTCTCCGTTGTCGTTGTTGTCGATTCTTATTTCAAAGATAACCTGACAACCCTTGCTCCCGCGCGATTGTACCGCGTGGGTTTATTGACATTCTATGCGCCACGCGATACAATCGCGCGGCAGCGGCGAGACTGCCACAGTCGCTGCGCTTCTTCCCGAAAATCGGGATTAGTTCCACTAACAACTTTCGGTTCGCTGCACTCCCAAAAGTTATGTGTCACTGAATCGCAAAATCTTGCTCCAAAGATTTTTTAGTGCACGATTTCGCGATCAGTCCGTCGGCTGACGGACGGAGAAGCGATCTCTTCCTATCAGCTCCCGGCTATACGTGAACCGTTCTTTCTTCAAAAATATTCAGCAGGTGATCCCGAGTCACCAGCTGAACTTGCTCCGATCTTTGTTTGGTGTACGATCTCCTCCCAATCAGCGCCTAACCCATCTTGCAGCGTTCTTCCTTTGAGCTTTCAGCTTTCAGCTTCGAGCTCCTTATTCTGAGCAACGTGCTCAATTAGTCAATTCATGGTCGTCTGAATATCCGAAAATCTGAGAATCCGGAAATCCTGATTAATCAATTTCTGCAGATTCTTTTCATCACTTCAAAACCACTTTTCCCTGATTCCGCCAAACGGTTATCGTTTCCACGACGGTTCCGTTCTCAAAAGGATTTGCATCGTCCTTCAGAAGAGAATTCGCATTCTTCACATCGATATTATTAATCAGCAGAATCACATCACCTTTTTGCAATTCAAAATCAGATACTTTACCGGAGACGGGAACTTCAAGTACCAAAACGCCAACTTTAGCGTGCATTCCCGTTGCTGAAATTTCACCCCCGGTTTCGAGACTTTTAATTTGGCCACCATAAAAACTGTAGGCCCCAGTATTGGATTTGTCCGCCATAATAAGCTCCGGAATGTCGGGTTGTTTAGCCCGTTTTTTCAATCCCGGCTTTTGCACACCAAATTTATCCATGGGGAAATTTTTCCAGCCCAGGTCCATAACTTTGCTTTGTGGCAAAACGGTAAAATCGCCCTTTGCTGCATCGGCAAACATCGGATCGCCGGCTTTACTGTTTTCATCAATTCCAAGTGCCCTGTTTTCGCTTAAAGCAGCCTCAGTCATAAACCAGTTGTAATCGATCTCAGAACCCCAGTAATCAACTCGAATGGGATAAAACCGGGTACCAAAAATATTTCCCCGAATAATATCACTATTATTTTTCAACCAAACATGCGGGTGCATCGAGTTATTCAGGCAAATATTATTCTCCACCTTTCGATGATAACCTTCACGCAGTTTTATTCCCTTGTTCAAGCAAAGATTGTTGTATAAATGATAATACGACGAACCATCATCCAGGTCAATGTCCCATCCATGGTCGCAGCGCATACGGTTATTCCGGATAATGGTCGGCGCCAAAAAATCAAGGAAGATAACAGAACGGTTGCTCTCTACCCTTTTTTCCGTTTTCGCATTTCCAACCATCCAAAAGCGGTCGCGACCCCAGCTGTTGAAACTTCCGTGATCCGAAGTTTCCAACACCGTATTGAAGACATCATTAAACTCAATAATATGACCTCCCCAGGCTCCCTCGCTAATGTTTATTCCCGAGCGAGGACAATCATAGATACTATTGTGGCTAACGGTAATGAACGCAGCCATGCTGATCTGAACTCCTGCAACCTGCTTTTCCACTTTCCCAAAATCGTGTAATAAATTGTTATTTGCCGAACAGTATGCCGGGTATTTATCGTTTTTGGGTCCCGGGTTCCAGTCCAGCTCTTCATCCGAAACCGATGGACCATATGGAATAAACTTTGGATTGCGTACAGCAGAGGTATCTCCAACAAAACATATGGTACTGGCACCAATTTCGTGCATATGGCAGCCTTCAACTTTGGAATACCGGTTGTAGGCATTCATAAATACGGCATTTCCTCCAATCTGACTGAATTCACAATTTACAACAGCACAATGTTCTGTTCCTTCGAAAAAAATTGCACCCCCCCGGTAAATGGCCCAATCACTCCGTAATAGTTTATCCTTTGTTAGCATAAAGGTGCGGATGGAGCGATTAAAGTGGAAACCGTCGAAGGACAAATATTTTACAGGATTTTCTTCGTTACCCAGCAGTTTTATGAAGTTCTCGAGATATGCCACTTCAACGTTGGCACTTCGCAAATCGGTTCCGGATGAAGGCTTAAAATACAAAACACTATTTGGGCGATCCAGATACCATTCCTTCTCAGCATCCAGTTCTTCAAAAATATTCTCCACAAAGCGTAGTTTTGGATGTATACCATTCTCAGGACGATTATTCTGGAAACCGCCTTCCATTTCCAGTTCACCCTGCTTATTTTTACCCGTAATTTTATAATGGAATCCACCCCACATGGCCTTGTGAATGACGTGAAAATAGCCATCGACCGGATTATTCCAGGTTTTAACTCTTTCTTCAGAAATACAATCCTCCGCAGTTCCATTAAAGATTCTGACTTTGGGATCGTAATTGGGATAGCGGGCCAGGACCTGTTCTTCATCATTAATAAATAAGGATTCAAAAATCAGTCCTTCGGGTACTTTTGCCTGATAGATCCCATTTTTATATTTTATCCATTTCAGCTGCAATTGCTTGCCTCCCAAAACCAAAGGAATTTCACCGGGATATGCTTTGTAAGTTACCGGTGCTTTTTTGGTCCCACCATCGGCAGCACCAAAAACTGCCGATCGAATTCGATGGTATTTTCCACCTCTAAAATATATCGTTACGGGAATATCGAGATTTTCTTTTGTAAAATCCTGAACCAACTTTTGTGCCCCTTCAAAGCTGGCCAGCGGTTGTTCAATTGTTCCCGGGTTGGTATCGGCTCCATGGGGCGAAACATAGATGAATTTTTGTGGAGTTTGAGCACTTGCCAGTTTCACACAAAAGACAAAAAACAAGAGAATAATTTTATTCATGATTCAGATTTTAAAATTCAAAGTTGCAAAGAGAAAACCAGTCTCCCATCATGCACCAACCTGCAACAACAATTCTACTCATTCCTGGTATTTTTCCGATAATTCAAAGGCGATTCTCCGATCCATTTCGAGAAGGTTGACGAAAAATGCTGAGAAGAATAAAAACCACAATCGTAAGCAATGTCAGTAAGTTTTCTACTGGTCGATTTTAATAACTCCTTGGCATTTTCAAGCCGAAGAAAAATAAGGTAGTTCGCCGGCGTGTAGCCCGTGTTTTCTTTAACAAAACGGATTAAAGATGTTATTCCAAGCTCACAAACGGCAGACATGTCTTCCAGTGTCCATTTTTGAGTAAGATCGTTTCGTAATATCGAGTCAAATTCCTGGAAGCGGCTTTGTATTTTCTGTATTTGCTTGTCGCGGTTTCGAATATGCCTGACCACCTGAATAAAAAACTCTTCCGCCAAATTTGAAACTCTCTGTGAATAGCCAAACTGCCTGGTCTCCAACTCACTTCTTAATTCTACAAACAATGTTTTTAGCTGACTAGATTTTGAGAGTTTATGGTTTTTATTGGCCGATAATACTTTACCAATCCTTGTATTTTCATCTTTGCCCAAACGTGTCCAGTTTCCTGGTATAAAATCTCCGTCTTTGCTAAAATAGATGGGTTTTAAAACGATCCAGTACAGCTCCCCGAGATCAACTACCTCGCGCGGACTGCCATGTTTTTCCCAGGGGCAGGTTATAAAACCGTCGCCGGGTAAAAGCGTGTATTTTTTCCCTTCCACAACCCAATCGTAACGCCCCTTGTTGACATAGCAAATTTCAATCCCTTCGTTAAAGTGAAGTTCAAGAGGTTTTTGGCGGATGTCCTTATAGACCTCAAATCCAAAATCATTTATGAATTCAAATTCATCAATAAGACCGGAACCAGAAGCTGCCGGATGAGTTTTGGAATAGAAAAAATGCATTTTTACAATATCTTTCAGTGCAAACATATAGTATCTTTTTATTTTACAAAAACATTTCTTTGTGAGAACTGATTCTTTACACAAGATTTTCTTTTGGAAAACAAGTAATTGAATGCAGAAAAGAATGCTGAAAAAGGTAAATCAAAATCAATGCAACTAAAACAAGAACTTAATAACTATCGCTGTGCATTCGAAAAAGAACTACATAATAATATTCTCGCTTTTTGGATAAAATACGCTATTGAAGAAAACGGCGATGGATTTTATGGAGCTGCGGATATAACCGGCAAACCTGTTGCTGATGCGCCAAAATCATGCGTACTTAATGCACGCATATTATGGACATTTTCTGAAGCGGCAAAAAACTTCCGTAATTCGCAGTATGCAGCTTTGGCCGAGAGATCGTATCTGGTTTTGGAAAACTATTTCAAAGACAATGAGCATGGAGGTTATTTCATGAGCCTTGACGTGCTAAACCGGCCTCTGGATACCATTAAACATACCTATGCACAGGCTTTTGTTCTCTATGCTTTAAGCAAATATTACGAGTTCAGGCCTTCAGAAAACCTGGCTGAAAAGATGCAATCCTATTTTCATTTTCTTGAGGAAAAGACGAAAGACCATGTAAATACCGGCTATTTTGAAGCATTTACACGTGAATGGCAATTATTTGCAGAAAACAGGATGGCTGATAACAACGAACCACGTTCCATGAATACCCACCTGCATCTTTTAGAAGCGTATGCCGCTTATTACAAGGTGTCGAAAGATGAGCTTGCCGGCAGGCAATTAAAACAATTACTGAAACTCTTTTTGGAAAAAATTATCCGGCCAAGCGGACACCTGGGCATCTTTTTCAATGAAGAATTTAACGAAACAGATACATCGGAGACAATATGTTCCTTTGGCCACGACATCGAGGCTTCGTGGCTACTTTTGGAAGCCGCTGAAATTTTGGACGACAAAGAGATTCTGGAAAAAATGAAAACACTTTCAATAAAAATGCTTAATGCGGTCGACCGCGTGGGTGTTGACAAGGATGGCGGATTATTTCTGGAATCGACACGACATGGCAGCCATATCCGCACCAATAAGCACTGGTGGCCACAGGCGGAAACATTGGTGGCATTTATGAACGGCTTTGAACTTACCGCAAACGAAAAATACTGGAGCAAGTTGAAGCTGTCGTGGAATTTCATTGACAAGCATGTAATTGACCACGAAAATGGCGAGTGGTTTACAAAAGTAAATCGACTGGGAGTTCCTTATTTAATTGAACCGGAGAACGATCCATCACCCTACTATCGCAACGATTGGAAAATTGATCCCTGGAAATGTCCCTATCACAATGGCAGGGCCATGATGGAATTGATAAAAAGAATTGATAAATTAACAACTTTGAATTCTGAGAACTAAGCCGAAATAAAAAGATATATTCGAATGAAACTTAAACTACACCTAATAACTGCGTTTGTAATCATCACAGTTTTTCAATGCCATGCCCAGGCCGGTGAAGAAAGAGTGCTTTTTGATTTGGCCGTAAAATCAAAAGACTGTTTCGAGGGCTTTCAGAAAAACCTGGGGAAAAATGAATTTGATTACCACAGTTTTCGGAACGACGTTACAAAATCGTTGATTACACGTTGTAAGGATGGCAAAATGGCCATTGAATGGGAAACGGAAGCCATTCCTGATAACTACTCTGAAAAAAAAGCAGGCTTTTTGTGGATGGCTTCACGGGATCTCACTTCGGAAAAATTAATTTTCGATGTTTTTGTAAACGGTGAAAAGCGTTTCGAGATCCCAACATCAAATCAAAAAAACTGGATAAGCGAAGTAAATGGTGGATCACTGTCATACCACACCATGGAGTTGGATCAGCATGGGGATGTTTCCGGTTATATGATGATGGAAATTCCAGAGGATTGGATAAATAAAGGGAAAGCACAGACCATCAAAATTGTTGGCCGTGCACAAGACAGCAATGCCTGGTTAATTGTTTTTCAAACCGACGATGCAAATAAATTCCTGCAAAACTCCATTGAACAGAATATATGGATGGAACTAATGATGGAGAAATCAGATGACAAATTAACGGGAAATCTAAAAGCTCCATTTTACCTGGCTGAAGAATCGCTGACTTTTAAATCGGGGAGGAAAAAGCAAATTATACAACTAGGGCTTGATGGCGATTATGCCACGGGTAACTTTACTCTTCCACTTTCTGCCTTAAATAAAATCTTTCAGCTCAACGATACGAAGGGCGAAGTTTTTATTGTTGATTCACTTGGAGCGCCTTTTAAATCAACCAAACTTTTATCACAAACCATACTTCTAAACGAATGCACGGTAACTGATGAAGGCATCAGAATTCGTGCAAAACGAAACTATAAACCCAAAACAGTTAGCAGCATGCTGGCCCTATCCAAATCTAACCTGGCAAAAGGAAAAATATTTTTGATGAATTCTAGTCATCAGGACATAGCCTGGATGGATTCTCCCGAAAAATGTGTGGTTGAGCGTGACACGATGCTTTTGACCCCCCTTTTCGAGCTCGCTCAAAAAGACCTGAAATATCGCTTTGATGTGGAAGATGCCTTAATGATAAAAGAGTTTATACAGCGTCATCCGGACAAAAAAGAATTGGTGAAGGAACTTTTAAACGATGGACGCATTTCATGTGGGGCAACTTACACCCAACCCTACGAAGAAATGCATTCGGGAGAAGCTTTGGCACGCCAGTTTTATTTTGGAGCCAAATGGTTAAAAGACGAATTTGATTACGATGCCCATGTTTATTGGAACGAAGACGTGCCGGGACGTACTTTGCAAATGATGCAGCTTATGCGTAAAGCAGGCACAAAATTTATGATGATCAGCCGGCACGAGCGTGGTCTTTATAATTGGTACAGTCCTGACGGTTCTTACATTACAGCCTTTACTCCGGGACATTATTCCAATGCATTCACATCGCTACAAAAAAATTTCCACGAAGCAGCCCAATTTTTGGCCTCAAGCTCGCTGGATTGGGCAAAGTATTATTCCGAAGAAAATGATTCACCGGTAATTCCGCTGCTATCCGATTGGGATATGGCCCCGGCAAAAGATTATAGTCATTTAATCAGTCAATGGGAAGAGATAGATGAACTTCAGAACGAAAAAGGAGAATATATTCCGGTTAAACTTCCTGAATTTGAAGTGGCTTCAGCACCTGAGTTTTTCGAAGCCCTGGTAGCTGCAAAACCGGATTTGCCGGGAATAAGAGGAGAACGTCCGGCGGTTTGGTTGTACATTCACGGACCATCGCACCAAAAAGCAGTCAAGGCCAAACGTGCATCCGACATCCTGCTCACCCAGGCTGAAAAATTTGCCACAGTAAATGCCATAACAGAGGGTTCGTTTAAGAACTATCCCAAGCGGGAAATCGATGCGGCCTGGGAAGCGAACATATATCCCGATCATGGCTGGGGTGGAAAACATGGAGATATTACCGATGCCCTTTTTAAGTCCAAATATGAATTTGCCAAATCCGAAGCAGAAAAAATAGTAGACCGGAGCCTACGGGAACTGGGAGCCAAAATTAAAACCAACAAACAAAAAGGTCGCCCCCTGGTGGTTTTCAACAGCTTAAACTGGCCATGCAGCAATACCGTAGATGCGGATATTTCATTCGACAAGTCGGAAGCCAATACGCTATCATTATACGACGCAAATGGAACAGAGTGTCCCATTCAGCTACAAAATATTAAACGGTATACCGATGGATCTTTACAACATGTCCGGGTGAATTTTATGGCCAGTAATGTTCCGTCAATTGGGTATAAAACATATTATTTACAAGCTTCAGAAACTAAATATCCGGGAAAAGACAAGCCATTCAACAATGAAGTTGATAACCAGTTCTACAAAATAAGGTTTACAAATGGCGGGCTTGCCTCCATATTTGATAAAGAACTGAATAAAGAACTGGTTGACGACAGCAAATTCGTTGCCGGAGAAGTTTTCACCCTGCGCTCCGAAGGAAATGGTGCCGGTGAATTTGATGCCATTCAACAGCCCGGCATGGAAGGATTTGATAAAACCGGAAATTACAAAACAAACTGGCTGCTTGAAGAAGACGGACCTGTTTTCACGAGCTATATGTATCGCCAGAAACTAAAAAATGCTGTGGTCGAACAACGCATAAAACTTTATCATGGGATGAAGAAAATTGATTTTGAAACTGCTCTTTTAAATTGGGAAGGCAAGTTATACCGCGAATTTCGCATGGCACTTCCACTAAACATGACTGATGGCGTAGTTGCTTATGAAGTACCCTTTGGTGTTGTTGAAGTTGGCAAAGACGAATTGGAAGGTGCTGCCGGTGAGCGATATACCATGCCCTGTAAAGATTTCCGTCCACGCGGAATTGAAAACTGGATTAGCTCCAGCAACAGCGAATTTGGTGTAACCATGAGTTCATCGGTTGTAGCAGTTGATTGGATGGATCCAACAGATCATCCGGTTGCCAATCAAATATTACAGCCTGTCCTGCTGGCCTCGCGAAAAAGTTGCCACTGGGAAGGGAATGAATATTTGCAAACCGGTGATCATTATTTCAAATTCTCAATTACATCGCACAAACCAGGTTGGAAGAACGGAGCTGAATTTGGACGAGCTGCCAATGAAAATATGCATACCATTTGGGCCGATAATTCATATTCCGGCGCAGCATTGCCCGAAGCGCAAAGTTTTTTCTCGATTAACCAGGATAATGTAATCGTTTCTACGGTAAAAAAGGCAGAAGACAGTGATGAAATTGTGCTTCGTTTAATCAACCTGGGTAATCAAGAAAAGGATCTGAAAATCAATAGCTTAAAAAATTGCACGCAAGCCTTTCACACCAATTTGCTTGAAACCAACCTAAAACCTCTGAAGATTGCCGGAGGTTTGCCTGTTATAACGCTTGGGAAATATGCCATCGAAACCATAAAATTTAAAACACACTAATGCCAAAGAACCTTTATCTATATACCATTGTAGCCGCCCTGGGCGGATTTCTTTTTGGATTCGACACTGCCGTGATTAACGGTGCACTTCCCTTTTTCAGGGAACATTTCGAACTGGATAAGGTTATGGAGGGCTGGGCAATGAGTTCCGCCATATTTGGGTGCATTTTGGGTGCAATCGGAGTCGGACGCCTGGGCGACAAATACGGTCGCCGTTACATGCTGAAAATTACTGCCTTTCTGTTTTTTGTTTCAGCAATAGGAACCGGTCTGGCAACTAGCATTTCAATGTTTATTATTTTCAGGATTATTGGTGGTTTAGCCGTTGGCGGTGCTTCAGTGCTCTCGCCAATGTATATTTCCGAGGTGGCACCATCAAAATACCGGGGACGCTTCACCATTCTTTTTCAATTGTCCCTGGTTGTTGGTATACTGGTAGCCTTTGCCACCGATCTGACATTGATTAATACCGGAATAAACAACTGGCGTTGGATGTTCATTTCTGAAACAGCACCGGCACTTCTGTTCTTATCCCTCTTATTTTATGTGGGAAGAAGTCCACGATGGCTGGTAAAAAAAGGTTTACTGGATGAAGCTCGCATGGTAATCGGACAAACCAATTCAGAAAAAGATAATGATTTGTTGCTGAAAGAGATAAAAGATTCCATCGACAACGAAGTAGTTGAACACCTTAGGTTCCTGTTTAAAAAGCCTTACCTGCGTCTGGTAATTATTGGTGCTCTAATCGGGATGTTTAACCAGTTTACCGGGATTGCTGTGGTAATGATTTACTCCAGTGATATTTTCAGGGCTGCCGGATTTGGAACCGAATCTGCTATTATGCAAACTGTTATTGTAGGTTTTACCAATCTTAGTTTTACCATTCTGGCCATGGCATTTATAGACCGCATTGGACGCAAATTTATGTTGTTGTTGGGGTCGGTTGGGATGACCCTTTTCCTTGGTATTTTCTCGTATATATTTTTGTATGAAATCGGAGGTTTTATGCCGCTGGTATTTATGATTGCCTTTGTGGCTTGCTTTGCTTTCTCCCAGGGTGCAGTGGTCTGGGTCTTGTTTGCCGAGATGTTTCCCAACAATATCCGCTCGCGAGGTCTTGCCATCGGCTCCTTTTCGCACTGGATTTTTTATGCTCTGCTGCTCTTCTTCTTTCCTGTTATTCAGAAATCGTTTAAAGATAATAGCGGAATTGCCTATGTTTTTGCCGTTTTTGCAGCATTCACCTTTCTCAGCTACTTCTTTTTCAAAAAATATATTATTGAAACCAAAGGGAAATCATTGGAAGAACTTGAATTAGAGACAATTGGACGATCTGAAACAATTAATGATTAGTGGCTTGACCAGGACATTCGAACAACCTAATATTCTGACATCCAGCAATCTGAATATCCGAAAGTCCAGAGATCCTGTTTACTGATCACTGAACACTGCTTCTTTGTTCTTTACTCTTTGTTCTTTGTTCTATTCAATAAATTGCAGGGGTATAAACCAAAAACTAGATAATAAATAACAAAAAAATGAACGGATACGAGAGAATACAAGCCGCACTCAGGGACGAAAAACCGGATACAACACCCATAATGCTGCACAATTTCATGTTGGCTGTTAAAGAAGCCGGAGTAAACATGAACACCTTTCGGGAAAATCCAAAAACCATGGCCGAAGTATTTATCAAATCGGTAGAAAAATACGGTTTCGATGGTGTTCTGGTTGATCTTGACACGGTTACTTTGGCTGGTGCTACTGGTGTTCCTGTTGATTTTCCTGAAAATGAACCGGCCCGTTCGGCCCGTGGAATTTTGAAAACCTTAAGGGACATTAAAGCACAGAAAAAGGTAAAAATTGAAAACTACAAATACGTACAGAACTGGTTGGAAGCCACACGCCTTATAAAGGAGCATTTTAAAGATCAGATTTTTGTACGGGGCAACTGCGACCAGGCACCTTTTTCGCTGGCCGGCATGATGCGCGGCAGCCAGGAATGGATGCTCGATTTAATGATTGAAGAGTCCGAATTGCTGCACGAACTTCTGGATTTCTGTACAGAGGTAAGTACTCAGTTCATTCATTTAATGGCACAAACCGGTTGCGACATGGTTTCCAACGGAGACAGCCCTGCCGGCCCCGAGATGATTTCACCCGACATGTACGAGACCTACGCCCTACCCTATGAATGCAAAATGGTTGAAGCGGCACACCAAAACAAGCTTCCCTATGCCCTGCACATTTGTGGAAACACCGAAGTGATTCTGGAAAAAATGCTAAAAACCGGTGCCGATGCTTTTGAACTGGATTACAAAACCAATGTACAAATGGCCTTTGATGTATTCCACGAGAATGCTTGTTTTATAGGCAATATAGATCCCAGCGGTGTACTGGCTTTGGGAACTCCTGAATCGGTTGAACAGAAAACAAGAGATCTCTTAGCTGTCTTTTCAAAAAAGAACCGCTTTATTCTGAATGCGGGCTGTGCAATTCCTTCGGAAACGCCCGAAAAAAACCTGGAAACAATGATCGAGACAGCCCGTAATTTTAATTTGAAGTAAAAAACGAACTTAAATATTATGCATTGCAAAGACAAAGGTTTAAGAATGAAATGAAACCGCAGAAATTGATTAATCAGGATTTCCGGATTCTCAGATTTTCGGATATTCAGACGACCATGAATTGACTAATTGAGCACTCTGCTCAGAAAAAGGAGCTCGAAGCTGAAAGCTGAAAGCTCTGCCAAAGGCATTTCGATGGGGAAAGGAAGAACGGAGTCCGAAGACAACAGGAATCGATTAGTGATTAGTGATTGATTGAGCAAAATCTTCAAGCATTCGAATATTCTGACATCCGGCAATCTGAATATCCGAAAATCCAGATATCCTGTACACTGAACACTGATCACTGCTTCTTTATTCTTTATTCTTTGCTCTTTGTTCTTGGTTCTTTGTTCCATTTAATAAATTGCAGTTTTTAACCATAAACCATTAAATAAATAAAAATATGAGCCATTCGAACTGGAACAGACGAAATGTTTTAAAATCGTTGGGACTTGCAGCTGTTGGAGCTCCACTGGCTGCCCGTTCAATAACAAAAGACAGTCAGGGAAGATTAATTTCGTTCCCCAATAGAGAAGAAAAGAAGCTAAAACAACCAGTCAAAGTAATTGTAATTGGCGCCGGCAGCCGTGGTTGGGGGGCCTACAGTTCCTACGGCCTTAAATTTCCAGAGGAACTACAGGTAGTTGGCGTTGCCGAGCCCATCCCATACCGGCGCGAACGTATATCAAAGGCTTTTAATATCCCAAAAGATAAGCAGTTTGTAACCTGGGAGCATGTTTTCGAGGTTCCCAAATTTGCCGATGCTTTATTTATTACCACTCCCGACGACTTGCATTATGGCCCGGCCATGGCAGGATTGGAAGAAGGATATGATCTTTTACTGGAAAAGGTGATTGCCCAAAGCTGGAAAGAATGCAACGACATCTTAAAGCTGGCCGAAAAAAATAACGCCATCGTTGCGGTTTGCCATGTTTTACGATACACTCCATATTTCAGAAAATTAAAAGAAATTCTCGATAACAAAGAAATTGGAGACGTGGTTAGCATCCAACATTTAGAACCGGTCGAACGCATTCACATGTCACATTCCTTTGTTCGCGGGAACTGGGGCAATTCTAAAAAATCCAATCCCATGATACTCTCGAAATCATGTCACGATACCGATATATTGAGGTGGCTAATAAATAAACCTGGCAAACAGGTTTCCTCATTTGGTTCGCTTACCTTATTCCGTGAAGAAATGGCTCCTGAAGGTTCGGCCGACCGCTGCACCAGTAATTGCAAAGTGGAAAGGGAATGTCCGTATTCGGCCATAAAATTATACAAAGAGAAGCGTGGTTGGTTGCAACATCTGAACCTGGAAGTGGTAAACGACAAAACCATTATGCGCGAATTAAAAAACGGCCCCTACGGACGATGTGTTTATCGTTGCGACAATGATGTTGTCGACCACCAAATATGCAATTTTGAGTTTGAAGGGGGAATTACCGCCTCGTTTTCCATGGAAGCACTTACTCACTATGGCGGGCGCAGAACGCGCGTTTTTGGAACAAATGGAGATGTAATCGGCGATGAGCATACTCTAACCGTAACAAATGCAAAAAATGGCAGGCAGGTAAGCTGGGATGCCAGTAAAACACAAAAATTTGCATCGGGGCATGGTGGAGGCGATCATGGCCTGGTGTACGATTTTGTTCGGGCCGTGGCTTTTAAGGATGCAAGTATACTCACCTCCACCATACAGGCTTCAATGGAAAGCCATTTAATGGGTTTCATGGCTGAAGAATCGAGATTGCAGGAAGGAAAAGTAAAATCAATTAAGATGTAAGCATTTTTGTTTATCAATTTCAGAATTTGATTTTTTATTCTGAATAATGTTCAAAATTTTCTGATCTATTAAATACCTTTGCAGCCATGCTTAGGGAAATTACCATTTCAGAATTTTTAAATTTACCCGATCACATTTCGTTGATTGATGTTCGTTCTCCGGGAGAATTTCAGAAAGGACATATTCCCCGGGCAACCAATATTCCGCTTTTCACAAACCAGGAGAGGAGCAGCGTTGGTACGATCTATGTACAGCAATCGAAAGAAGAGGCCATTGAACAGGGCTACCAATATGTACTTCCCAAACTCGAGTGGTTTATCTCGGAATCAAAAAAGCTCGCTCCATCGGGGAATATTGCCGTTCATTGCTGGAGGGGTGGAATGCGTTCGAAATCATTTGCCAGACATTTGGCCGAGAACGGATTTAACGATGTCTATGTGATCAGCGGTGGATACAAAGCCTTTAGAAAGTACGCCCTGGAAAGTTTTAAAACGGATGCTGAAATATGTATTCTTGGAGGGTACACTGGAAGTGCAAAAACACACATTCTTCACGCCTTAAGGGAAATGGGAGAACAACTTGTTGATCTGGAGGGATTGGCAAAACACAAAGGATCGGCATTTGGGCGTATTGGAAATGGCGAACAACCCGGCATTGAACAATTTGAAAATAATTTGTTCTGGTACTGGAAAGATCTGGATTATTCAAGAACCATATGGATTGAAGATGAAAGCCATCGAATTGGGCTGGTTAATATACCCATGAACTTCTTCGAAAATATGCGCAGCCACCCTGTAATTTTCCTGGACATTTCGCGTGAAGAACGCGCCAGGCATTTAATTAAGGATTACGCTGATGTTGACAAAACCGTTCTTGCCGACTCCATAATCCGAATTTCAAAGCGACTTGGCGGGCTTGACACAAAAAAGGCCCTGGCTCATCTCGAAAAAAACGAACTTTTCGAGGTGGCCATGATTGCCCTTAAATACTACGATAAATACTATCTTCGAGGACTTCAGAACCGCAAGCACAAAAATATTTTTCCTCTGGAGCTTAAGACTATCGATTTCAAAAAAAATGCTAAACAACTATTAAAATTCCATGCAGAAATCAAACATAAAACTTACGCAATATAGTCACGGAGCTGGCTGCGGATGCAAAATTTCGCCAAAGGTATTGAATACCATTTTAGAATCGACAATAGACATGCCGGAGATGCCCAATCTTTTAGTTGGCAATAGCAGCAGGGATGACGCGGCGGTTCTGGACCTTGGGAACGGAACGGCAATTATCAGTACAACCGACTTTTTCATGCCCATTGTCGACGATCCCTTTACATTTGGGAAAATTGCTGCAACCAACGCCATTAGCGACGTTTTTGCCATGGGCGGCAAGCCCATTCTGGCCATTGCTATTTTAGGCTGGCCGGTAAACATACTCTCGCCCGAAATTGCTCGCGAGGTGGTGGAAGGCGGAAGGCAGATTTGCAAAGAAGTTGGCATTAGTTTGGCAGGTGGGCACAGCATAGACAGCCCGGAACCAATTTTCGGACTGGCGGTTACCGGACAGGTCGACTTAAATAATATAAAACAAAACAATACGGCAACTGAAGGCTGCCAGCTTTTACTGACCAAGCCGCTGGGAGTTGGAATTTTAACAACCGCACAAAAAAAGGGAGTATTGCTTGATAAACATGCACATATCGCTCCTGAACTGATGTGTCAACTCAACTCTCCCGGTTACGAGCTCGCAAAAATAGCAGGTGTAAAAGCCATGACCGACGTTACCGGTTTTGGACTATTGGGACACCTTTCCGAAATGTGTGAAGGGAGTAATCTGTCAGCACAAATTGATTTTGATAAAATTCCTCACCTGCCCATGCTTGCAGGATACCTGGAACAGAATTGTATTCCGGGTGGAACACTTCGCAATTGGGAAAGTTGCGGACACAAGATTTCATTAAAAAAGGAAGAATACAAAAACACGCTTTGCGATCCGCAAACAAGCGGAGGATTACTTTTAGCCATCTCTCCCGAGGCAGTTCCGGAGGTTCAGGAATGTTTAAAAAATTACGGTATCGATGGCCTTCCCTTTGGGAAACTAATGGCAAGAAAGAATAAGCTAATTGAGGTAATATGAATATTAACCGCGGAGGCACAGAGGCGCAGAGAAAAATCTCCGCATCCCAGCACCTTGGCGGTGGATAATGTGACAGTTTCATATTACTGTAAAATCTTGAAAATGAAAACTTAAATAAATAATCAAATGAAGGAAAGGAATAAGAAACCGGAATCTCAACCCAACAATCCGCTGCATGGGATAACACTGGAAGCCATGTTAGTTTACCTGGTAAGTTATTACGGTTGGGACGAACTGAGTGAACTTATTCGTATTAATTCGTTTCGCAGCAATCCAAGTCTTAAATCAAGCTTAAAGTTTTTACGACGGACTCCATGGGCTCGTGAAAAAGTGGAAAAGCTATATCTTGAGACGAAACAAGCCTGATGATTTCAGCATACCGGTTTATTTTTACCCAGTTTCTGATGCGCCCTTGCAAACTGGCCGCTGGCCATCGCTGCCAGGGTTGAGATTTCCAGAGATAAAGCAAAACCAGCAATTAATTTGGCAAACCTTTGAAGTTTTCCTTCGCCCAGACAATTCATGAATCCCAGTACTTTCCTGGGGCCCGGTAAATGTGTCCCCCCTCCTACCGTTCCAATGACAAGGGTTGGTATGGATAGCGATAAATACAATCCATCATCGATCCGGTCTATCTCGAGTACACCAAGCGAAGATTCATGGATACTGGCCAGATCCTGTCCTGTGGCCGCGAAAATTCCGGCAACTACATTGGCCACATTAAGATTGGCTCCAATGGTTCCGTCTAACCTGGCAATGCCACGCGAATAGCAATACAGGCGAAACATTTCCTCGGCATTGGTGCGCAAGGTTTTTTTGATAATATCATGCGACAAAAAACACTCGCTGATCACATGTACTCCCCGGCCATTTTGCAGTGAATAAAACGATACTTTTTTATCATTCGAACCACTTCCGTCGAGGTAAAAATGCTCGATTTCAGTTTTCAATTCTTTTTGAAACCGTTCTGCAATCAACAAGCAAGAATGCCAGGTGCAATGTGTTACCATATTCTGCCCAGATGCATCGCTGGTTGTATAAATAAACCGCAAATGCACTAATTTCCCGGATAGATGGGTTTTTATTTCAATCAATTCACCGTGTTTGGAATAAGTAGCAGCACATTCTTTAATCAGGCCAAAATTGGCTTTAATCCATTTTTCGAATTTAATGGCCGATTCCATATTTTTGAAGGAGAAAATCGGCGCTCGTAACATTTTCTGATGCACAAAATGTGCACTAAAACCACCACATTGGCTAATGGCTTTTGCTCCACGGTTAATACTGGCAACAAGTGCTCCTTCGCTTGTGCCAATACCGCTATATAACCATTCGGTTTCACTGTCCGATTTATACAACAGCGGGCCGGCAAGCGCCAATGGAATTTCAATGGCACCAATAAAACTTTCAATATTGTGCTGAACATCCTCGAGCGATAATTTGGAAGAAGTAATGTATTCCGAATTATTGGTTAGCGATTTGAAGAATTTCATGCGCAATTCATGTGCAGTCTCATTCATCAATCCATGTCCCGGCACACTGGTGTATTGTACTTTTTCCATGCCCTTGAGTTTTTCTGATTAATTGTATCCTTCTTCTTTATTCCTGAAAAAAATGGAAACTGCCTTTAGAAATTCTGGCACATTTTAATCCGGGCTCGTTTACAACATGGTCTTCCGGATTGTAATAAAATTGAGCGGTGTTTCCTGATCCATTTTCATACTCGTAGATAGTTGTGCTGCCTGAAGAGGTAATTTTCTCAGAAAGACAACCATTCGCATTATAATTGTAATTTACAGTTCCTAAATTTTTCCAATTGCTTGTGTTGGCTATCCTTACTGAAAATGATTTGACAATCACATTAGTCCCCTCATAGTAGTAGTCTGCCTTTTCGACGGGTTCCCACTCTTGGCCTTCAATATAAGTTCCACCTTGCCACCCTGCAACCTTCCCATTTTGATTAAAGTACAGCTTTTTATAATCCAGTTTTAATTCAGTATTATCGTAATTTTCATAGTCCTTGTATTCTACCAGTTTATTGTTGTCGTAGATAAATTCTGCTTTTCGGTATTCTCTCCAGCCTTCATTTTCATCTTTTATCAACTTTGTCCATTCCTGTAATTTTGTTCCCTGGTATTTATAATTGTATTTCCAGCAATTCAAACATTGTGGCCACTTAAGTCGCGAAACGGTCTTCCCTATTATCAAATTATTGGAAAGCGAATAAGAACATTCTTGAAGGACGGTCCACTGATCATTCTTTTTAGCAGAGATGGTTGTCCATGCAAAATCACCATCGTAGGAGATGAGAACTTTCTGCTTTTCCTTTAATTCACCTTTTTCCAGCGTATATAATTTGTAAAAAGTAAGTCTGTTTTTAGTGTAGAAGAATACTTCCCGGCTTTTTTCTATTCCAAGCTTATCTACTTCTCTAATAGTTTTTATTCTGACAGAATTATCAATAAGTTCTGGCTGGATATCAAAATCTTTGCATGAATTGTATATTCCTGTGCAAACGAGAATTAGAAATAACCAAGGTAATTTTTTCATGACTTTTGGCATTAACAATTCACAAACCGGTCGTATTCAAAATAATTGGGTATTAGCTGTGCGCGCTTATACAAGTTACAACTTAATTTTTGTCTGTCACCCGATTCCCGGGCTAAATTTTTCATTTTGAACACAATGTTGATTGCAGCTATATTCGTTTAGATTATAGAACTTATACTCATTTCATGTAAAGCACACACAAATTGTTTCAAATATTTTGATTTTTCGACTTCAGCAACTTGTTCAGAATTTTAAGGCTTATATCAAAAATTTACGCGAAACAACAATGCACTGGAAATACAGAGGTTTGAGAATGGACCGGAGACAAAAGAAATTGATTAATTATTATTGTCTATTGATTAATAAAGATTTTCGGATT
>JBFEWU010000574.1:0-1802 GCA_041546215.1 Draconibacterium sp.
ACTCCATATAATGGATCCGTGCTTTTATTCTTTACAGAATCCTGGTAAATGACTTTCACTAGCCTGGCTCTTAAGCTCTTAGGAGTTACCAGATTATACAGTTTGTAAACCAGGTATTCCTGTACAACAAACTCCTCACTACGGCAGGGAGTCACCAATTTCATTTTGTCCTGCCCATAAAATACTGATTCTTCTGGAGTAGTCGATTTTGCAAAATTCAATAATATAGGAGGGTATTTGCAGTTGGAGGAGATTTTGCGAAAGTGCCCCCTGGTTTTAATTTTAATGGGTATGGTGAACGAATTATTTTCAGATTTGTATTGTACCTTGCAGGTGTGGTAGGGAGATTCATCCCGACGGTCCTTGAAAACTGTATTTAAATCGCCATACAATGTAAATTCCAGTATTTCATCAGAATCAAAAAGAATTGATGACTGGCCCGAAGAACTACCCATTAAAAAGCTACATACCACAAAAAGAAAAGCAAGTTTAGCATTTTTTAGAGGGATAAAAGAAAATGTTGTTAATTTGAATTTCATGTTTTACAGTTTAATTTACTCTGAAATCGTTGATTCTGATATCATCCATCCCGTTCTGATCAAATGGATCCTCAAGGTGAACCTGGATATTATAAATGGTTATTAACACAAATGAAATGATACAATTTACAAGATATACCACCCATAACAGATCCACATTTGAATCAATACGGGCCATTAGGTTAGAACCATGCAGGAATGGAAAAAGGTAAATAAAAATAAGGCAATAGGCTCTCAGACTGACAGGAGTCCTGTGGTTTTTTATTGCCATTGTGCATTCTGCACCATCATTTACTTCTTTCATGTAGCGTATTATTCGTGTGCTGATACCGTTCCCTATTTCCTCACTATTGTTGCGGAGAAATTCCGGCACCATATTAATTTTTTCATGGACCTCTTTCATATTCCCATTTTTCCCATTTATATAGCCGATCATTGTATCGGAGATGTCGTAAATAATTTCCCTGAATTTTTGTTTCAGTTCATCAGGCGTTTTTTCACTCCGGTCGATGCAATAAAGACAGAGCATAAGTCCTGTTTTAAATTCGCTCAGGAATTCCAGCGACTTTTCTCTTCTTCTGAACGATCCCCTGATGGAAAATACCAGGGGGAAAAGAATTGCTATTGAAAGCAATGTAAGATCAATGTTTAAGCTTATAGTGAAAGACTCAATAATTTTGGTTGCAAGCAAAGTGATTATGATCACAATGGCTGTTCTGAAGTTCATTACGATCAGGTATTTTCTCATAAGTCCAAAATTTATGACGTTTTATATCAACAAACTGACAACTGGATATATTTTCTATTAAATTACTAAAAAATTCAATAAAAAGGAATCGGTCAACCCAAAACCCTTCATAATTTTATGAAAACAGGAATAAATAAATAGTAATTATTCATTAATGAACTTTCCCGGATATTGATTGCAGCGAACCTAATTTATTGTTGAAACACTTGACTTGTCACATTAAATTTTTAAATTTATTTAATTAATCCCTGAAAGAATAGTAAACAACCATGGAGTGGTTGATTGAATAGAGTTGCTTCAGAAAAATTATTTATTATCAAGGCTTAGCTATGACAAGAAAATATCCAAAAATTCAAAATTCCATAATTAAGGTTGTTGGCTTAGTAGAGGAGAAAGACGATTTTCAAGACATCGAACGCCATCGGTATTTCAATACCAACAACCTGTGGGTTCATCTTCCGACGCTGCACCGGCTCCTCGAAGATCACCACGGCTTCCTGCCCCTGCCGACTCTC